>JBPCUG010000394.1:0-8379 GCA_051011275.1 Cyclobacteriaceae bacterium
AATGAAGGTGTTTTGGAGATCATGCAAGATGGCTATGGTTTCTTGAGATCTTCTGACTACAACTACCTTTCAAGCCCCGATGATATCTATGTTTCCCCGTCACAGATCAAACTCTTTGGCCTAAAGACCGGGGATACTGTGAAAGGACAAATACGACCTCCTAAAGAAGGGGAAAAGTATTTCGCCTTATTGAGAGTTGAAACAGTTAATGGAAAGACAACTGATGATATTAGGGACCGGGTTCCGTTTGAATATTTAACTCCTTTATTTCCAGATGAGAAGATCTCCTTGAGCACAAAACCAACTGAATTTTCTACTCGGATCCTCGATCTGTTCTGCCCAATTGGTAAAGGGCAACGCGGTATGATCGTAGCCCAGCCTAAAACAGGTAAAACCGTACTACTTAAAGGCATTGCAAATGCCATAGCCGAAAACCATCCTGAATGCTATCTGATAATCCTGTTGATCGATGAGAGGCCGGAGGAAGTAACTGACATGGCCAGAAGCGTAAGAGCAGAGGTAATAAGCTCTACTTTTGACGAGCAAGCGGAGCGCCATGTAAAGGTGTCCAACTTGATCCTTGAAAAGGCAAAACGTATGGTGGAATGCGGACATGACGTGGTGATCCTGCTTGATTCTATTACCCGACTAGCGCGTGCATATAATACCGTAGTACCTTCGTCAGGCAAGATATTATCAGGTGGAGTAGATGCCAACGCCTTGCACAAGCCAAAAAGATTCTTTGGAGCGGCTCGTAATGTTGAGAATGGTGGGTCATTAACTATTATCGCCACCGCCTTAATTGAGACTGGCTCGAAGATGGATGAAGTGATCTTCGAAGAATTCAAAGGTACCGGGAATATGGAACTTCAACTAGATCGTAAGCTTTCCAATAAGAGGGTTTATCCTGCTATTGATGTACCAGCATCCGGCACACGTCGTGAAGACCTACTGTTAGATAAGGATACACTCAAGCGGGTTTGGATCTTACGTAAATTTATGTCTGATATGAACTCAAACGAAGCTATTGAGTTCCTGCTGGATAAGATGAAAGGGACTCAAAACAATGAGGAGTTTTTGATTTCTATGAACAACTAAACTAACCGACAATATCTATTGGAAGCCCGGATTAGCATTCGGGCTTTTTTTATTGGCCATCTACATAATTTTGCAGGTAATTGTAGAGATCTGTTAACTTTCCATCCCTTGCAATGGTGGCCCTTCCAATTACTTCATCAGGGTCGCTGCCCAATAGGCAAGGTAAAATATCATCCAACAATTCCTGCCCGAACCCTTCTGATGAGTCCCTGGGAATTTCTCCTGGTAGATTATCGATAGCCATAACCGTAATGTTTGCTTCATCGGTAAATGCAAGGTCCACCTTATCTTCACTGGGGTTATAGTCGTACAACGGATCCTCGATGCTTGAAGGTTGCTTGGTTGAGGGAATAGAACCTTCAATATCGCAAGTGATATCTGCAATGAGTTTGATATCAAAATCATTTCTTAAAATATCCTGCCTATCAAACAAAACAGGTCCTTTGGGTGACCAAAAGGCCCCTGCGATCAATATTTCTGCAACACGAGCATACTTCAAAAAATCGGAATCATATTGAACGGGGTGGTTGAAAAAGGTCCCACGGTTAAATTCTGTTCCATTCTGATGTTTATGGTAGTCGCGACTATTAAGTTGGCAAAATACCGGTTCCTTGAAATACTCTGTCAGAAAAACATGAGGAGTTACTCGTCGAATCCCTAAACCCACAAGTACCTCCATAGCTCCTTTTGCAACCCGGCCACCACCGGTGAGCGCAATCTTAATGGCTGGCAATCTTACTTTATTAAATTCACTTTTTACGTCCTCCAAATCAAAGCAATCTCTTGCTCGCCTGAGGTCAAACAAACGGTATCTTTGACCATAAGCCCAAATGGCATTATAGGCTCCGACAATGCCTGCATACCTTCCAAAGGCTATTAGTCGATGTCCATCTTTGTCCCTTAAACATTCGTAGTCAACCAATCTGATCTTTTGCTTCAGAATAGCCTTTAGCAGGTCGCGATTGTAAGCCTGTTTTTTTATTGTATGGGAGAAGAAGAAATAGGTTTTACCATCAATTAGCTGTTCAATTGGTACTTCTTTCACCCCCAACAGCACCTCGCAGTTTGATACGTCTTCCACTACCTCAATTCCAGCCTCCAAGTACTCTTTGTCGCTATAGCCACGAATCTGACTACTTTGGCAAACCACCTTTATCCCAAACTCCTTCTCGGCCCATTGTGCCTGCTTCGGGGTCAATGGCACTCTTCTATCTTCCGGTTGCTTACCTTCTCTTATCAATCCGATCCTTGTCATCTAATTTATATCGATTAAAAAATGCTCAGTATCACTATTTGATTCAGTTCAATTCCAATAACTTTAAGGAATGACCCCATCTCATTGGCTCCTAATTCTATTTTGGGCATTGTATGGTTTTATGCATAGTTGGCTTGCCTCAATCAAGGTCAAAAACCAAGCGCAAAAGCTACTAAAATCAGGCTATAAATACTACCGGTTGGCCTACAATCTGTTAGCCAGTATCGGTCTGGTTGGGCTTTTGGTATGGGGGGCATTGATGGATGATCCGAGGATTTGGACACAGAGCACAATACTCACTTTTCTAAGCTTGATGTTCGCTACCTATGGCGTGATAGTGATCCGGCTTTCGTTCAAGCAATTTTCGATTGGTGAGTTCCTTGGCTTCTCGGTCTTGAACGAAAACAAGAGGCAACCTGTGTTGCGAAAACAGGGTCTTCTGCATTTTGTAAGGCATCCAATCTATTCCGGCACATTGCTAATCACCATTGGCTTTGTATTATATGCACCTAGCCTCACCAACTTCATTCATGCGGCCTGTATTGCAGTTTATATTTTGATTGGAGTTAAATATGAAGAACTTAAATTGGTCGAAGAGTTTGGAGAAGCCTACATGGAATATAAAAAGAAGGTGCCTATGCTAATCCCAAAAATACCCTGGTGGAAATAAGGTTGTGTTGACTAATATCATATATACTTTTTCTGAAAATGATAGCGATCTGAAACAGATGCTGGATTTGCAAAAGCGCAACCTGGCGAGGAACCTGGAGGCCGAGGAGTTAATTGATCAGGGCTTTGTTACCGCTGATCATTCCTTAGAGCTCTTGGCTGAGATGAATCTGGAAGGACCCCATGTAATCGCTAAGCTGGGAGACCAGATAGTAGGTTATGCCCTGGTCATGACAGAAAGGTTCAAAATGCGCCTACCTGTATTAGTGCCTATGTTTAATGAAATAGCGGCCGCAATTTACAAAGGTAAGTTATTGGCTACATACCGGTATTTTGTAATGGGGCAAATATGTATTGACAAACCGTATCGAGGCAAAGGAGTATTTCGAGGTTTGTATAAAACCATGCGGAAAAGATTTGAAAGCGACTATGACCTGGTAGTCACTGAAATCTCTCTCCGTAACCCTCGATCAATACGGGCGCATGAAAAAGTGGGATTTGAGACTGTGCATCGATACACCTCAGAAGTGGACAATGAAGATTGGGTAATAGTTGTTTGGGATTGGAGCAAGCAATAGTTATTCCTCGGAATCCGAATCGTCATCCTTTGTTTTCAAATCCTCCCTGTCCCGTAGTTTCTTGTCGTCAACATGTTGGTTTAGGAACTCATTAATGCGGTCGATATTGAAATTACTTTTGATCTCTCCGAACCGATCAATTTCAATATCAAAACCTTCTAGCTCCGGGTTTACCGTAGGCTTTTCTTTACTTTTTTTAGACTTTTTCTTCTTAGCCATAATTTATGCTTGTTCCAGGCTGGAAAATCGAGTTATTGCCAATTGTATCCTTTCCACACTTTCTTTTTGACCAATCAATTCCATTATGCGCATGAGATCGGGGCCCCCACCCAAGCCAGTAATGGCCAAACGCAAAATCTGCATCACCTTTCCAAAAGGAATTTCGTTTTGCTCCAACACTTCATTTAACGTATTTTTTACCTCTTCAGATGCGAAATTCTCTAGTTTAGTAAAGGCATCAGCCAGTTTGGTCAAACCCGTTTCAGATTCTGAGTTCCATTTTTTTCTCACCAGTTTCTGGTCAAAGTTGTCAGGGCTTCGGAAAAAGTAAATACCCTGCTCCCATAGGTCAGAGGTAAATGTGATTCGATCCCGCAGCAGCTCACAGATGGCATCTAGCTTATCCTGACTAAAGGTAATTTCCTTGGTCACAAGATCATTTTTAAGATACTCTTTCAAGACTTCGATGGGCTTATTCTTGAGATACTGCTGATTAAACCACTTGGCTTTTTCAATATCAAATTTAGCTCCTGATTTGCCCACCCGTTCTAATGAAAAGGCACCAATCAGTTCTTCCAAGCTAAACAACTCTTGTTCGCTTCCAGGATTCCATCCAAGGAAGGCTAAGAAGTTTACAAATGCCTCTGACAAATACCCATTTTCTCGAAAGCCGATGACTTGTTCTTCACCGCTGTTCCAATCCAGAGGAAAGATCGGGTAACCGTGCTTTTCAGCATCTCTCTTGCTTAGCTTGCCATTACCATCCGGTTTCAGGATTAAAGGAAGATGAGCAAATGCCGGCATTTCATTTTCCCAACCCAAGAACCGATGCAGTAACACATGCAACGGAGCTGAAGGCAACCATTCCTCCCCGCGGATCACATGAGTGATTTCCATCAGATGGTCATCAACAACATTAGCCAAATGGTAGGTCGGCAATCCATCAGATTTTAGTATTACTTTATCATCCAAGGTAGAAGCATGGACCTTCACCCAACCGCGGATCATATCATTTACTCTGATCTCTTCCTTCTTAGGTATTTTTATGCGAACCACATAGGGTGATCCGGAAGCTAGCAGACTGGCTACTTCATTTGGAGGTAGGGTTAAAGAATTGCGCATCTCTAAACGAGTGATAGCATTGTACTGTTGGTGATCAGCCTTAGCCTCCTTTAGCCTTTGGCGCATAGCATCCAATTCCTCAGGCGTATCAAAAGCGTAGTAGGCCTTACCTTGATCGATTAATTGTTGTGCGTATTGGGCATAAATATCTTTTCGTTCCGACTGGCGGTAAGGTTGGAAAGGCCCTCCTTTAATCGGGCTTTCATCTACTTCGATATTACACCATTCCAAGGCTTCGACTATATACTCTTCGGCACCGTTCACCCATCGGTTTTGATCGGTGTCTTCGATCCTTAAGATCAAAGTACCGCCCATTTTCTTGGCAAAAAGGTAATTGTATAAGGCCGTACGAACTCCTCCAATATGCAAAGGGCCTGTTGGACTTGGCGCAAACCTAACTCTCACCGGCTTCATACTTTAAAACTTTTGAGTGGAAAAAAGGAGCTGCAATACATCCTTCATTTAATAGCTATGCAAGAGATCTCAACATTCACGTCCTTTGGTAATCGACTTACCTCGACGGTTTCGCGAGCTGGCGGATCTAGTTCAAAATAGCTTCCATAAACTTCATTGATGCGGCTAAAATTCCCCAGATCTTTTACAAAAATGGTTGTTTTTACCACTTGATTAAAGTCCATCTCAGCGGCTGAAAGCACTGCCTTAAGGTTATTCATCACTTGATGGGTCTCAGCTTCAATATTGTCAATCACCAACTCTCCATTGGTAGGATTGATAGCCACTTGTCCTGACAGAAACAGGGTATCTTGTTTCAATACCGCCTGGCTGTATGGTCCGATAGGAGCAGGTGCATCTGAGGATTGGATAATCAACTTTTTCATACCATGCAATTTAAAATAGGCTCAAAGTTATACAAAAGATGCAAAAGCCCTATTTCGGTATGGTAAATTAGCAAGAATAAAAGGCACAAGTGGTTATTCTACTGTAACTGATTTTGCCAAGTTGCGGGGTTGGTCCACATTGCAACCTCTCAATACCGCGATATGATATGACAACAACTGCAAAGGTACAACTGATACCAAAGGCATAAGCGACTCATGAGTGGCTGGCACTTCAATTACAAACTCTGCCATTTGAGGGATCAGGGCATCCCCTTCGGTAACAATTGCTATTACCTTTCCTTTCCGGGCCTTTACTTCCTGAATATTACTTACCACTTTATCGTATGAGCTATCACGAGTAGCAATAAATACCACCGGCATCTCCTCATCAATTAAAGCGATCGGGCCATGCTTCATCTCCGCCGCTGGATATCCCTCGGCATGGATGTAGGAAATCTCCTTAAGCTTCAAAGCACCTTCCAAGGCTACCGGAAAATTGAACCCTCGGCCCAGATAAAGAAAATTGGCTGCGTCTTTAAACAAATCAGCGATCAATTCAATCTTATCATTTAGCTTTAAGGCCTTTTCAATTTTATCAGGAATTTGCTCCATTTCTACCAGCATCTCGTGGAACACTCTTTCGGTCACAGTGCCTTTTCGATTAGCCACTTTGAGCCCTATCATAAACAGTACGGTTAACTGAGCCGTAAAGGCTTTGGTGCTGGCCACTCCAATTTCAGGGCCGGCATGGGTATATGCTCCCTCATGGGAAGCCCTGGCGATAGAAGAACCAACAACATTACAAACACCAAATATGACGGCACCTTTTGACTTAGCCAATTCGATGGCCGCCAAAGTATCGGCCGTCTCTCCGGATTGGGATATGGCAATTACCACATCCCCTTCCTTGATGACCGGATTTCGATATCGAAACTCAGAGGCATATTCTACTTCCACCGGAATGCGGCAAAACTCTTCGAAAAAATACTCAGCTACCAATCCGGCATGCCAAGAAGTTCCGCAGGCGACAATAATGATCCGTTCCGCAGCCACCAGTTTATTGGCATATTCCCTGATTCCACCCAATACCAAATGGCCACTGGCGGAGTTGAGCCTCCCTCGCATGCAATCGCTTACCGACCTGGGTTGCTCAAAGATTTCCTTGAGCATAAAATGATCATAGCCACCTTTTTCAATTGCCTCCAACTCAATATCCAAAACTTGGATGTAAGGTGTTTTGGGAATATCCTGCGTATTAATGATCCGCAGATTGTTATCCCTAACAATAGCAATTTCGTAGTCATCCAAATAGACTACTTCATTGGTGTATTCAATAATCGGAGTCGCGTCTGAAGCCAGAAAGAACTCATCCTTACCCACTCCAATTACCAAAGGGCTTCCCTTACGGGCTGCAATTAGTAGGCTTGGATCCTCCTTGCTCATTATTACAATCGCATAGGCTCCCACCACTTTGTTCAAGGCTATTCTCACCGCCTCTTCCAAACTGCAATCATTATTCTTAAATATATCTTCTATAAAATGTATGAAAACCTCCGAGTCGGTTTCACTGGTAAACTGAAGTCCTTTGTTGATCAGGTCCTTTTTAAGGGCATTGTAATTCTCTATGATCCCATTGTGAATTATAGCTAACTCTTGAGTAGCAGAGTAATGCGGATGCGCATTTACATCGTTAGGTTCACCATGAGTCGCCCATCGCGTATGGCCTATACCGATCTTACCTTTGAGATTGCTATCTCTTACATGATCCTCAAGGTCAGCAACCTTCCCTTTCTTCTTGTATAAACAAATACCATCCTGGTTCATCAAGGCAATACCGGCACTGTCATAACCACGGTATTCAAGTCGTTTTAATCCCTTTAAAATAACCTGGTAGGCCTGACGATGGCCCACATAAGCAACTATTCCACACATTATAAAAACTCAAATAGGAAACTAAAAAAAATAGACTTATCGTAGAAAAGTATAGTAGATTCTTAAGCGAATATCATTTGAATTTACAACAAAGCGGTCTAAATTTCGACCATTACTCTGCACTAGCCGACCCTCTGAAACAAAACTGAAAGGATATATTAGCACGTCCTTCACTTGTTCCTCGGTCAGTTTACCATCGGCAATGCCTTGTAGAAATAGGCCTACTTCTGCATCGTAGTCCAAACTAGTGGTGTCTAGAATCGCCCGACTGGAAGTCGTTCTCAATATCAATGGGCTAATATCCAATTCGGCTGCACCAATGTAAATTTGATCGGTTTGGATACTTCCCGGAATAAACGAACTTGAAGTATCTATATCTAATAACCGACTGTCGGAGTCGGAGAAGAAAAATGCAGTTTCAGCTGGAGGTTGAAGGTTATCACCAATACCCTTTAAGTTTCTAAATACCAATTGCGCCTCGTTAACCAAAATTGTTCCTGTGGTATCGGCTTGTACAAAATCAAAAAAAGATTGGAAATCCAACTTTGGAATGATACCCGTGCCAGTTTGTAGGTAAAGATCACCATTAGGGTCTTCAAAAGGTATGAATGGTACGGTCAACTCCGATAATGAGCTAGCAGATCTATCCGCTATAATACTGTTATAT
>JBPCUG010000395.1:0-5888 GCA_051011275.1 Cyclobacteriaceae bacterium
ACACTATACATATCAAATCCATGCTCGTGTGCATACAAAAGATCATCATAAGGACCTTTAGAAGAGATCAGCTTCACAAAGATTGGCGCTGTCTCAACAGCGACAAACAAAAAGATAACAAATAGATTGGCCCAATAAATGGGCTCACTTTTACCCGTAAGGTTGCCCAATGCATCTATCCGCGCAGCAAAGCCATCATATTTTTCGCGATTGAGACCATCTATTTCTTTTGTATAAGCTATTAACAACTGCTCAATACTAAGTTGTTTCTCCTCAATTAAGGCCTCATTGGTTGCTTTCAGTGAAGCCAGTTCAGTGTCCACTCTGTCAGCATCAGCTTTTTTCACTTTGTAAATAGGCCCTAAATTTCTTCGTTTAGAACCTCCAGTTCCATCAGCCTCTTGCTGAGCAATCAGGCGTAAAGTATCCCTTACTTCTTCCTTCTGCTTGATCTCTTTTTTGAGTTCGGTGATCTCGTCTTCCAGCATGGCCACACTTGGCGCATATCTGGCTTTGATAGTATCTTCCTGCAGTTTGTAAAGCGCCTGTTCCATCAGTATCATTTCTCCCTCGATCTCGGTTTCAAACATCTTCATTTCTAATGGCTTGGCAATTACGAACGCCAGCAAAACCGCCAATATGATGCGAGGTACAGCTGTTCGGAATTCCTTTAGGGGTCTTCCTTCTTTTTTTATACTAGAGACAATATACCTGTCCAGATTAAAGATCATGGCTCCCCATAAAAGACCAAAAAGTACCGCAGGAAAGTATGCATCAAATACAGTGTATAGTGCATACCCTCCTGACAGGGCGGCAAAGATCCCCGTAAATAAAATGGTAGCTCCAATACCGGTATACTTACTATTTTCAGTGGGACATTTTTTGAGCAGAGCCGGGGAGGCTCCCGAGCAAAACCAGAAGAATTCCTTTACTTTATTCATACTGCAAGTTTAACACACCTAAATCTAACGAGATTGCACCACTTTTATTCCTTTTAGCCACAAAGAATTCAGTGCATTGCCTACATCTAACCTTTATTGCTATCGCACATCTATGGCGACTGCGAATAGACGGGATTTTGGCTAGCAAAAAGTAGAACGCTACTAAGGCACAGTAAAAAACCGCATCAAACGAATTGGGTAAGTCCGCTCCTAAGGAGGTTACTTAAGCCTGATAGACCGTATTAAATAGTAGCTAATTCGGTTCAAAAGGGTCTAAAAGCTGTTTTTAGAGGTGTTTTGTAATTTATTTTGCTGTTAAGTAGACTTTTTGACTGTATTAGTCGTCAAGTAGTCATGAACTAAAATTTTTTAATCATGATCAGAAATCACAAGTATAATTTTTTAGTCTTTATCTTTTCATTTTTACTTGGTTTCACCGCCTGCGATAGCGAACCCGGCATGGCCCGGTTGGTAGTAAAATTGACCGATGCCCCAGCTGATTATCAAGAGGTAAATGTAGACATACAAAACATAGAGGTAAATGTTAACCAAAATGGCGATGAGTCAGGATGGACAACTTTAGAGAATACTAATACGGGAGTTTTTAATCTATTGGAATTGACCAATGGGATTAGCGCAGTACTAGCCGATGTAGAGATCCCCGCTGGATATATTTCACAGATCCGATTGCAGTTGGGTGATAACAATACTTTGAAAATGGGTGATCAAATGATCGACTTGAAAACGCCAAGTGCGCAGCAATCAGGATTGAAGATAAAGCTGAATAGTACGCTATCAGCAAATATTACCTATGAGATCTTGCTTGATTTTGACGCCGCCCGTTCAGTGGTTAAAGCTGGTAATTCCGGCAACTTCAATTTAAAACCGGTTATAAGGGCTTCAGCTGAAGCCCAAGATGGTGCGATTAAGGGTATGATCACGCCTTCAGAAGCCTCTTCTGTGGTTTATGCCATTCAGGGAGCTGATACTGTGACTTCTACCTTTACCAACGATGTAGGCCGGTTTTTGATTAGAGGTTTAGCGGACGGAACATACACTGTGAGTATATCACCCCAGGATCCTTATCAAACCGAAACCAGGGATGAGGTGCTCGTAAATATTGGTAATGTTACTGACCTTGGAACAATAGCATTGACCGACTAAGATCTTTTTTACTAAAATTAAGAGTCCATGCCATTCTGGAGTGGGCTTTTTTTATGGCTAAGGCTTCCAAATATACTATGGTTGGCTTGTCGGAATGTTGACGGAAAGCAAATAAATGAATAACTGCGAAACCCAGTTAGTAAAGGTTATCGTTAATATCATTATTACCTATCTAAATCATATCAACTATGAAAGCTTCAAACGTAAATGTTGAATCTGTCGCGTTGAGATTCGGGATCATGACTGCAGCTGGCCTTATTTCCTATTTCCTACTTATGAAATTGATTGGCTGGGTGCATATTGTAGAGCTCAGAGTGCTAAATTTTTTAATTCTATCAGCAGGAGTAACCGTTGCTATCAATTATTTTAAAAAGATTAAGCAGGGTGATTTGGCTTACCTTAAAGGAATTGGGGTGGGATTACTAACCGCAATGATAGGTGTGGTAATCTTTGCCTTCTTCTTGGTGATGTATTTGTTGTTCTTAGATCCAGGGTTTATGGAGATGATCCAACAACAAGAGTCATTTGGTCAGTACTTGGATCCACTCACTGTTGGCTTCACGATTATAGTTGAAGGATTTGGCTCAGGATATCTGATCACTTTTATTGTTATGCAGTATCTAAAGAGAAGTCACTTTCAGAAGTCCACTGGTTAGTAGAAATATTCAAGGAGTTCTTTTTGTGTGGTTGATGCAAGTTTTACTAAAGCAATTTAGTAAAAGACAGATGCTGCAAAACCGAGGATCTTCGACTCGCGTATAACATTTCATGAAACACTTTACTTTTTACATACTACTATGTAGTGTATGCATAAACATGGCATGCGCTCAACTTAACCAGAATGCCAAAGACTGGCAGGAAGATTTACTTTTCTTGCAGAAAACTGTGCACAAAGATTATGATTTTCTGTTTAAAAAGGTTGAAGCAGCACAGTTCGATGCCGAAATAGATAAGTTTTACCAGGCCATCCCAAAGCTGGAGGAGCATGAGATAATTGTCGGATTCACACGGATCGTTTCTTTATTTGAATATGGTCATACAGCAATAGGCTTGTCGGGGTGGTATGACAGGAAACCAATAGATTTTGACCAAATGCCTTTCAACCTGTACCATTTTAATGACGGGATCTATGTACAAGGCGTACATAAAAATTACCAAAATGCACTGGGTGCAAAGGTACTAAAAGTGGAGGGTGTACCGGTCGAGCAGGCCTTAAAAGCCATCAGACCGGTAGTACCAGTGGAGAACGATCAGTACTTCAAAGCCTACGGATTAACTTATTTAGGAACGCCTCAAGTGTTACATGCCCAGAGGGTCACCAAGGAACTTAAGAGCACAGTCACACTTACCTTGGAAAGAGATGGGAACTTATTCGATGTGACCTTTGACCCATTCGGCGCAACAAAATTCCCGGGTCAATATAGCTTGATAAAGGAGGAGGGCGATTGGCTGGATGCTCGTGATAATAGCGAGGATCCACTTTATTTGAAAAACCTGGATCGTATTTATTTTTATGAGCATCTACCGGAATCCAAATCATTATATGTCCGGCATAGCCAAATTCAAGATGATCCTGAGGAAAGCATTCCTGAATTTTATCAAAGAGTATTTGAATTCATAGAAAACAATGAGGTTGAGCGACTGGTATTAGATGTCCGCCTTAATGGTGGAGGCAACAACTATAAGAATAAGCCTATCGTGACGGGCATCATTCAGAGTGAGAAAATTAACCAGGTCGGAAAATTGTTTGTGATTATTGGTAGACGCACTTTTTCTGCCTGCCAAAACCTAGTTAACGAGCTAGACAACTATACTGAAGCAATCTTTGTAGGAGAGCCAACTTCGGAAAACATCAACTTTTTTGGAGATAACCGGCGAATCGAGTTACCAAATAGCAAGGTTCCAGTTCGTCTCTCTTTCGCCTGGTGGCAAGACAAGCCTCAGTGGGAAAATGCGGATTGGTTAGCCCCACACCTTGCGGTAGATATGAGCTTTGAGGAATACCGGACCAACCAGGACCCAGTTTTAGAGACTGTTCTGAATTTTTCTGATGACAATTTCATTATTGACCCAATTCAACATCTAACGGAATTGTTTGAAGCTGGAAAATTTCAAGTATTGGAGGCAGAAGCAAATCAAATGGTTAATGATCCTGCTTATAGGTTTATAGATTTTAATAGCCAGTTCAACCGTGCTGGTTACAGCTTGCTAGGTGGTGGTAAAGTGCAAGAAGCAATTTATGTCTTTGAGCTAAATACTAAACTATTTCCTGACTCTGCGAATGCCTGGGACAGCTTAGCTGAGGGTTTTTGGAAAGCAGATCAAACCGAAAAAGCTATTCAATATTACAATAAAGCCATTGAGATGGATCCGGAAGGACCCACAGGAGATAATGCCAGAAACATGTTGAAGGAGATAGCCAGAGGTCATTAAAAACCGGACCTAATAAAAAGGCCTACTCTTTCGGGTGTAGCATCAATCGATTTTCTGAAATCTCCACGATCTCATTTCGGTTCATTAACTGATTTCTAAAATGACCGGAATGATACAACTCTGCTTGGTCTCGATAGTGCGGACTCATGAAATGGCCGGATTGGCCGGTTGGCAATACGCTTAAAGAGTGGTCCAGATCGCCAAAATCCAACAAGATGCGCATAGCTGGACCAGATATCACCTGATAATGTCCTTTGGGATCCAATGCAAAGTACATTTTATTGATAACTGCATCTCCCCCGGTAATTGGAAACGGCCCCACATTGAAAATTTGGTCCAATGGCTTTTGCTGTCCTAGCGGATGATTGTGCTCGACTGTGTGGACCCTTTCCCAATGCCACTCCGCTGGATCAGGCCCAAGTTGTTCGGTCAATTCGGAGATGGTTTGAGCCCAGGCGTGAGTGAGTATTGCTAAACGGCTTTCCTTTTGATCGGTTGTTTGTACATTATCCCACCAGGGTGACAGATCATTTTTCATCAAAGACAACAAACTTCTTTTCATTACCATAGTGGTAAGGAAAGTAGTAAAATCCTCTTCGCCTAGTTCATCGTGCATTGACAAACGCCAGATGTGGTAAGCTAGTTTATAGTAGATAGTAGGACCCACCGATCTCAATTGGTGGTTGCCGTCCCAATTGATCAATTCATGGGCAGCAGATCCTGGCTTACCATTGATCTTGGTCAAATCCATAACGGCCCTTACTATTTCCGCGTACTCCGGTGATTGATCGTCTAAAACTACTTGCTTCATAGCGTCAAGATCCCAATCGGTTTTTTCTGAAAGTAGCTTGCTTATCTGATGGCCTCTGGCTCCGGCAAAGTAGTATCCACTATGGAGTACACCGAATGCAGTATCAGGTTGGTTATTGGCTGAGTATATAAAGCCATCGGGAGGGTTTTCAGATTGAGGGTTTTCGCTAAAATCATACCAGCCAATAGGATCATCTTTTCCGGATGCCCCGTCCAAGATCATTTTGGCATTGGTGCTGTCTCGGCGCTTGACTAATTTTGCTGCACCCCACCAAGCGATGTTACCATCTCGATCCCCGTACATGACATTCAGTCCAGGTCCATGTATCCAGGAAGCTGCTTCGCGGTATTGGTCGATATGGTTTCCATGGCAAAACTGATAAGTTGTCTGCAACATTTTTCCCGGAAATGAAAAATAGCTCCACCAAAAAGAAATAGGGTCCGGTTCATTTGCTTCGATTTGCTCATTTATCTGGTTGATGATCGGCCCATGCCGGCTGGCTTTTACCTCAAAGATGTGATCCTCTTCCCCTTTAACTC
>JBPCUG010000396.1:0-6290 GCA_051011275.1 Cyclobacteriaceae bacterium
CCCTTGCCATGGTATTCAGGTGCCAATATATATCCGAAGAAGACCCTACCAGATTCATTTTTAAAGCCAATTGTACCCATGAACTCCTTTGAATTCTTCTCGATGATCCCATACCCAAATTCCAAACCCCGAGCAGTGGCATCCTGCAAATGATCTAAGAAGGTCTTGGTATCATCAATATTCTTATGCACCGGTCAGGCCATATACATAACCTGGTCTTTATTTCCCGCATATTTCGAATATATCTCCTCAGCATCCTTGGTTCCCAAAGCCTTTAAAAACAGCCTTTGGGATTGCATTAGTTTTGGTGGCGAGAGCATAACTAGTATTGTCTGCAACAACTTTGTAATACAAACGATAATCTGGATAAACAACAATGATGGACCTACATTTTGACAACCAGAATACCTGCTAGCAACGATCAGTGCGATGGTCAATCTTTTCTGTCAAGCTTTAACTTTATGTAAATTACTATTAACTTTGAAATGGCAAATCGATACGACCAGCTCCTGTCGAACTCCCCCAGGTCTGGAAAGAAGCAAGGGTAGACGGTTGTAGCGGTGCGATATCTGATTTGCCATTTTTATTTTTGGAATTTTAACCCCGTCGTTCTTATGAAGTTTTTTATTGATACCGCAAATCTGGAAGAGATTCAGGAAGCGCAGGATCTTGGTATTTTGGATGGTGTAACCACCAACCCATCCCTAATGGCCAAGGAAGGTATTGTTGGAGAGGAAAATGTAATCAATCATTATAAAGCCATTTGCAATATTGTTGATAATAATGTGAGTGCTGAGGTGATTGCCACGGATTTTGAGGGGATGATATCTGAAGGCAAGGAATTGGCTAAGATCGATGATAAGATCGTGGTGAAAATACCTATGATCAAAGATGGTGTAAAGGCGATTAAGTATCTGACAGGACAAAGCATTAGAACTAATTGTACATTGATCTTTTCATCTGGCCAAGCTCTTTTGGCTGCTAAAGCTGGTGCCAGCTATGTTTCTCCTTTTATAGGCCGTTTGGATGATATTGCCTCTGATGGGCTTACTTTGATTGAGCAAATAGTTCACATTTTTACTAACTATGGTTACCCCACGGAGGTATTAGCTGCTTCACTGAGACACACAATGCACTTGATCCAATGTGCTGAAATAGGTGCGGATGTAGCCACCTGCCCGTTAAAAGTAATCACCGGATTGTTGAACCATCCACTTACTGATAAGGGTTTAGCCAGTTTCTTGGCTGATCACAAAAAAGCACAAGAAGCGGCTCAAGTTACGCATTAACCATATGTATATTATCAAGGTAAAGGGCAAAGCAAAAATACCGGACTATATCCAATTAAGAGATGACGCCTTTATCTTGGTAGCTTATTTCAGAGCTGATCGACCCTTAAGGAATCTAGAAAAGTACGGATTGGAAGGCAAGGAATCGGCACTACGAAAAGTAATCGAGGGTCTTCCATTTGGGAAATTGCAAAAGCTTGAGATGTAACTCTAAAAATGACATTTAGTACAGAACCAGTCGTAAAAGTTAAGGGGGTAAGCGTGTTTCAAGAGCACAATACCATACTCAGCGATGTGGATTTTGAGATTGCCAAAGGAGAACTGGTTTATTTGGTAGGACGTACTGGGGGTGGAAAGTCCTCACTGCTAAAAACGCTGTACTGTGATCTGCCATTATATTTTGGAGAAGCCATAGTTGCCGGGCACAAAATAAAGGGATTAAAGAAATCTAAGGTGCCTTTACTCCGTAGAAAATTGGGAATTGTGTTTCAGGATTTTCAACTATTCACTGACCGTTCCATTTCCGAAAATCTATTCTTTGTGATGAAAGCCACAGGTTGGAAGGACCGGGCAAAAATGAAACAACGCCAGTCTGAAGTGTTAATGAAAGTGGGACTAGGCTCAATCGACAATAAAATGCCGCATCAGCTATCAGGAGGAGAACAACAACGTCTGGTTATTGCCCGTGCCATGATCAATGAACCTGAGCTTTTGATAGCGGATGAGCCTACCGGTAATCTTGACCCTGATGTGTCAGATGGAATCTTTAGGCTATTTATGGATATAAATAAAAGTGGGACAGCCATCTTAATGGCAACCCACAATTACAATATCATTAATAAGTATCCAGCACGTGTGCTCAAATGCGACCAGGGCAAATTGCTGGACTCCTCAGTTGATGAGTTTGAGCTTACTGGGGAACCCTTGTTGTAATTATTCGGTGTCTAAGTTGAAGTCCGTAAAGCTTCCATTGACCCTAATTTTAGCCGCTGGAGTTTTATTGGATCCCATTACGCCTCGGTATTCAGCCCTTTGGTCCTTGATACTCACAAAACTCATGTTGACCTTATCTTTCTCATATCTCATTCGACCATGATCCAGCTTGGCTTCAATACTGCAATTCACATTTCCTGACAGACCTACACCGAAATAACTATGGCTACCGCTGAAATCCACGAGTTTAAATCCGCTAGACAATCTATCTACCCGTACATCACTATGCGAACCATCCACTTCAATCGATTGGCTTAACTCCTCAATATCAATATCACTATGTTGCATATCGGAGGATAACGATCCCACACTACCTAGTTCTGCATTTCCATGTTGAAGATATAATCTGAGGTCTTTGATCTCATCTATTTCAAAATTTGTATGCTGACTTTCAAGATTAAGGTTACCTGCTTTTTCCAATTCAAAACCCGCATGGGCCACATCAACTTCCATATTGCCGAGGTAGCCGATGCGCATGCGCTGGTAGTGACGCATCTCAAGATCCCCTTTTGTTGCTGATAATATCCGGCCTCCGTTGCCATGAGCAACGCTGATATCAACCTCTCCACTTAACTTTTCAGTCACCAACTGTCCATGGGCCAAGTCAAGGTCCAGGCGGCCATCAAAATTGTCTAGAAAAATATCACCATGCCTATTGGTCAGATCCAGCGGATTAGCCTTAGGCATTTTTACCAAATAATCTATCTCGAATTTTTGATTGCGCTTACCCCAATTGCGTTTGTTTTCGATTTCGGTACGCAGACTTACCTGACTGCTACTTTCATCAATATCTATGCTGATCCTATCCAATAGCTCCTGACTATTGCCGCCTTTTGATTCGGCTTTGATAGTGATCTGTGCCTGGATCTGGTTCTTATCCCAGGTATCTATGTGCACTTTTCCAAAGGTATTGGCGATATGCAATTCCGTATCGCTGTTTACATTGAAAGTTTTATTGATCTTTTTCTCCACAGGCTGCGCTTGTACCATTATAGTACTACACAAACCCAGAGTAATAGTCAATAGACTAAGCGGAAGGTAATTTTGGCGCATCTTCATTTTGGTAATTTTTAATTTTTTCTAATATGTCTAACTGCCGGTTAAGTATGTTAATTCTTAATCTAAGGTTGTCTATCAAGGCTTCCATGACCTTTTCATTACTAGTTTCAAAAAGTTCTTCCTTTAGTTCCAGATATAAAACATCCAGTTCTTCAAGGTCAGCTTCAAACTCTGCTTTCAATTCAGGGTCATCCACCTGGAAACTTGCGATTTCCATTTTCTTTTCCTCAATCATGGCGGTATAGTATACCTCAGTCTCTTCAAAGTCTGTATCCATTATTATCGTTTCTTCAAGAGTAGTTTCTGCAGTCTGATTAACTTTGTCTTGTAGCTTTGACTTTTGGTACATCAGCACTGAGCTCACTCCCAGCAATAGCACCGCAGCCGCTTTCCAGATCCATCCATAGTTGTTTGATCTAGTAGACACATTGAGCTTTTCGTCAATCTTGCTCCAGAGCAAATCGCTGGGCTGCTTATCATCGAATGCGTCACGATTACCGGTAATATATTTTTCTAGTTTATCCATTATGAAATACCTCCTCTTTAAGGATCTCTTTTAATTTTTTCTTCGAACGATTGTACTGCGATTTTGAGGTCGACTCTGTGATATGTAAAATCTCAGCTATCTCCCCATGGTCGTAGCCCTCCAATAGATATAAGGAAAACACCAATCGATATCCATCAGGAAGCTTTTGCACCGCCTGTCTGATTTTTTCGATGTTTAAGAAAAGTCGTTCCTCGTCAATTTCAGGAGTGTTGTTTTCGTACTCCAGGTGATTGTCTAAAGGCACAATTTCCAAGCGCTTTTTCCTCACGTGGCTAATCGCTTTATTAACTACTATTTTTTTAAGCCAAGCCCCAAAAGATGCCGTTCCGCGATAGCTATTTATATGTTGAAAAGCATTTACAAAAGCTTCCTGCAACACATCTTCCGCTTCCCATTCATCATTTGTAATCCGATAACAAATATTATACATCGCTTTTGAATACAATTTATATATTTGGTGCTGTGCCTGCCGATCACCGGTCTGGCACTGCTGAACAATTTCTAGATGAATATTTTGGGACGTTGGGTTCAATTTGTTATTCAATCTGCTATAAAGACTGACAATTAAGTTAAAGGTTGCACGACAAAAATAAAAACGCCACTAGTGAGTTCTAATGGCGTTTTTATTCTGGAAAATATCTTTCTAACTAATTCTCTTCCAGCTTTTTAAGATTTTCCTTTGCAAAGGAAAAATCGGGATGGACTTCCAGCGCTGATTCGAAGCTTTGCTTGGCGGCGGCTTTATCGCCTTCTTCCTGTTTGATCAAGCCCTTAAGATTATGTACCGCCGCCTGCAAGGGTACGCTTATTTGGCTTGCTCCAGTACTAAATGTTACTTGTTGATCATCGCTCTTAGCATTCTTTAGAAGGATATCCAAATTTGTGCTGCTCTCTATATAGCGTTTTAACTCAAATTGTAAGGCAGCCATCTTGTAAAGAACTAATTTGTTGTTCTTTTTCAGATACATACTCTCGTAATTGGATAGGGCCTTATCTTTCAATCCCAAATTCTCAAAGCTAAGGGCACTCATTTCCAAAGCTGCGAAGTTATCAGGATTTGCTGACAAAATGTCGCGGCATACTAAAATACAGGAGGTATACTTTTGATAGTCAAAATACAGCATGGCTAATGTATCTAGCAATCCCAGATTGTTAGGTTCAGCTGATATCCTATGGTATAATACATTTTTGGCCACATCCATGTCGCCATATCTGAGGGCCAGTTGGTATTTGTCCTGTTCTGAAACTTCAGTTGTTTGTGCAAGCGAAGGAATAGTAGCCATTACAACTAATGCTAAAGAAAGGGCCAGAAGAATAATGCGAGGCTTAGTCCGGTTCATAGTTTAGTCTTTAATCAACCTCAAAGATAATAATATCGGATTAGCCCACCTAATTAGATGTACAAAGAAAATATGGAGAGGTTCAGACCAGTATTAGAAATGCGTAGGGCAAGGAATAAACTTCCCACTGATTCCTCTACTAATATCCACACGGTAGTTAAGCATGATCTCGTGAGATCCTTTGGAAAATTGATTTAGGTCCGATTGGGTAAAGTCATAGGCATATCCCAACCTAAAACTTTCGTTTAGCTGCAGCTCAAATAAACCAACAAAGGCATCACCGCTCCGATACGAGGCACCCAAGGTAACCAATTCGTCAAGAATTAGATTGGCATTGATGTCAAATCGCAAAGGTGCATTCTCCTGATATCTTACCAAAGTTGAAGGTTTGAACTTCAACCTGTCAGCGAGATCAAACATCCTACCTGCAGTAAAGTAGTAATACCGGTATTCCTTTGCTGTCACCAAAGACTGATTTACTTCATCAACATCACTAAGCTCGTTGCGAAGTATAAATGGTACCGAGACACCCACATAAGCGATATCCGAGTAATAAAATACCCCTGCTCCAAAATTTGGATTGAAGTTGGCATGTTTACCCAGCAAGATCAAACCCGGATCTTTTAAATTCAGTCGTTCAAAGTCAGAGACTAAATTGCTAAAACCTCCCTGCAAGCCCATGGATAAGGCACCATTTTTAAAATGTATCTTATAGCTATAACTTAGATAGAGACTTAGGTCATTGTGTACTCCAAGCTTATCATTGGATATTAAGAAGCCCAAACCAATTCTATTTTTCTGCAAACCTGCGCTACCGGTAAAGGTTTGTGTACTGGGAGCGCCCTCTAAGTTAACCCACTGGTCTCTGTGAATAGCGGTAAAGCTTAGTTTTTCGTGGACGCCACTATACGCAGGATTAATTACCTGTCCATTAAACATGTATTGGGAAAGGACCTGCTTTTGCTGTGCCCTCAATGGAATCAAGACCAGCAATAATAATAATCCTGTACAAATATTCTTTACTATTCCGTTTTGCATAACATCACCTCAGCAGTTCTAGAT
>JBPCUG010000397.1:0-5996 GCA_051011275.1 Cyclobacteriaceae bacterium
TATATGTTATTTATTTGGTTAAAATTTATATTCTTATTTGTTTTCTACCGGCGATCTTTGTTTGGTTCTTTTTTAATAATCTCAGTAAAGTAAAACATTTACTGCTTAGAATCTCATTGGTACCTGTGGTACTAATAGTAGTATCTTTTCTAAGCTATTTTACCGTTTCGGAGATTACTGAAGAAAATCAAAAATACTCTAAATCAACCCTAATTAAAACAGCAGAGATAACAGCTTTAGATAATTCTTTATGGACTGTTAGGAAAGAAGGTTCAGGGTATAGTTTAGGAGATTACGATTTTAGTTTGACAGGTCTGCTCAGAAAATTTATTCCAGCAGTATGGGTAACCTTATACAGGCCGTATCTGTGGGAGGCGGACAATCCTATGATGGTATTGTCTTCAATTGAAAGTTTAGGCATGTTATTGTTAACCGTATCATTGCTATTTGCACATGGGTTGTTTAGAGCAGTTAGGTATTCATTCACCAAGCCGTTCGTTGTATTTTGCCTGCTATTTACCATCTCATTCGCTTTTGCAGTAGGTGTTTCCTCTGGTAACTTTGGATCACTTGTACGATATAAAATACCTCTGATGCCGTTTTTTATATCTTCCCTTTTTATTATTAATTATTATGCCAAGAGTGTGAAAAACCTTCAGCTAAGTAAATAAGCTAAGGAAGTTTGGAGCATTGGATGTTACTGAATAGTAATTTTCGATCTTACCCCTTGCAGCTTTCCCCAAAATTTTTCTGCGGTTTTGGTCCTCAATTAACAGACCAATACTCTCCAGCCATTCCTCCTCGGACCAACAATGTAAACCGCTTATGCCATTTTCAACTATTTCTTTGTTTACGCCTACGGGAGTGACTAGCGCCGGTTTTTCCAAAGCCATGTACTGAAGCGCCTTAAAGCCACATTTACCTAAAACCCAAGGGTCCTGACTAAGCGGCATTAATCCTATATCAATTTTCATTAAATCCTCTATCTCAGTTTCCTGATTCCATGGTATGAAGCGTAGAGATTTTAGTTGGAACTCCGGTCTTTTGTTGGAAATTACCAGAAAATCAAAAGCAATTTGTTTTTCCAGCTTTTTTAATACCGGAATTATTTCTTCAAGGTATTTCAAAGTAGAATGGGACCCTGTCCAACCTAGTCTTATCTTTTTGTTAGTAGCTAATTGAGATTTTACATATAAATAAGGGTTATGCTGATTTTCCGTGTCAATAGTTGTGGGATTAAGAATTACGTTTTTGTTGAATTGACGGGCGTAGTTGCATAAGTATTCGTTCCCGCAGCTTACTTTATAACTCCATTTGCAGATTAAGGATACCTTTCCAGGCCATTTTAGTTTACCGATTAGTTTGTTTTCATCGGAGGTATTTGGCAACCAAATTGCATCGTCGAAATCATATATTATTTTTTTTCGAAATACTTTGGCATACAAATATTCAAATACAGGTGGCCCAATTGGCCCAGCTTCTCTATGTATAAAAATAAATTCATACTTACCAAGGATAAAAAGAGATTTCAGTCTTCTTATGAATCCACTGGATACCGCAAGTGCCTTTCTTAAGAGATTTCCTGATTCATACAAAATACCCCAGGTAGCATTATCCAAAAATGGAACAGCCTCGTATTTGATCCCTTGTGAATCCAAGATCCTAAAGTACTGTTCAAACCTGAAGCGCTGCGATGGTGCTTTGCCCAGTGGGTATGGAATTATGAATAGAATATTCATGGTGAGCAAGGTTCAAAACTATTCGGGCACTGGTATGTTCTACCGAAATTCGAGAATAAGGTCAAATGATCCATTCCAATAATACTTTGTTTTGCTTCTTCTGCTATACTCTTAGATCGCATAATATATACTTTAATTTTCTATACGTCAAAGTGAAGACCTCACTTGATAGGCAGCAATCAAAGTGGACGAGTGTTTTGTCCAATTCTTTAATTACTTTGCAAATAAAATGAAATTTCATGTCCCTTAATAGAGGCATTTTTTATACTACTCTAACCCAAATCCCCATAGCACTATTAGGTGCAATATCTGGTATATTTATAACCAGAATTCTAGGACCATCTGGGAAGGGCGTTTTTGCTATATTTCAATCGGATGTAAATCTGTTCATACTTTTTTTAAGCTTCAATATTAACTTAGGATTGAATTATTTTATCTCGAATGGGAAAATACAAAAAGGAAAAATAATTGGGTTATCGATCTATATTTTTGGCTTGAGTACACTGTTCTTACTTTTTATTTTACTGCTCAATCAATTCATTTTCAAAGAAGGTGGTTTCATTTTTCCTAAGGGCTTTGATAGCTATTTTTTTTACTTGTTTTTATTTGGGTCCGTCCTTCTAGGTATTGCCAATTCTATTTTTTCGGCCATATTTCAAGGCCTTAAAAAATTTAGAGTAGTAAATCAGGTAACTTTGATAAACGGCATTTTAAATCTGTCCGTTTTCGGTGTTTACTTTCTTGTTAATTATAGATCTGCCGAACCATGGGAATTAAGGCTTAGAAATATCCTACTGTTTACGCTTTTGGTAAGCTTTTTGAATACGGCGCTTTGGTTCGTTAATTACCTTTTGAAAGTAAGGGTTACTCCGGATTTTGGTATTCCTAAGAAAGTACTAGTTGGTGTAGCTTCGTTTACATCACTGGCCTACTTATCTAATCTAATCAACTTTTTAAACTATAGATTGGATGTATGGGTAATTGAAACTTTCCGCACCGTTGAGGAATTAGGCTACTACTCTTTGGCCGTAAATGTTTCCCAAATTTTTTGGTTACTACCCGCATCTATGGCAACGGTAATGTTACCCTATATGAGTTCCTCAAAGCATGAGGTGATGCTCAAGAAGTTCACCCTGCTATCCAGGATCAATTTTACTTCTCTAGTGCTTTTAATCGCCAGTGCCTATGCCTTGGCTGGGTATGTGATCCCGATGGTGTATGGCATTGATTTCACGAATTCGGTACTCCCGTTAAAGATCTTATTACCTGGAATTGTGCTGGCTGGGGCATCTAAAATTTTTGCTATTATTGCGGTGAGCAACAATAAAATACAATATAATTTATACGCGGCTTCCATTGGTTTACTATTTACAGTAATTTTAGATTTCTCTATTATCCCCGTGTACGGAGTAGTGGGAGCGAGTGCGGTAACGTCATTTGTTTATTTGATCATTTTTATAAGCCTATTTATTTTACTTAACAGGAACTTGGGATTACCATTTCAAAACTATTTTTTCCTAACATCTTTGGATTACAAGGGCTTTAATTTTAGAAACATCTTTAAATGAGCGGAAATGTAGCTGGATTTTATAACAATTTTGCCGCGGATCAGGCCGAAACAGGTGTCAATGAACGACACTTTTCAATAGAAAAATGGCTGCTGGAATTCGGGCTAAACGAGACCAGTAAGGTCCTGGAGATTGGTTGCGGAATCGGGACGGTTACGGAACTTATATTAAAGCATGTCCGAAAGGGTGATGTTCTCGCGGTGGATATAAGCCCTAAGAGTATTAATTTTGCCATGAATCGTTTGAGCAGATTTGATAACCTGAACTTAGTATCAGGGGATATCCTAGAGCTTAAATTAGGAGGAAAGTATGATTTCATCGTGCTCCCAGATGTACTTGAACATATTCCGATCAACCAACATGATTCCCTTTTTCAAAAGCTTGCTCAATGCCTGGAGCAAACGGGTACTTTATTGATTCATATACCCAACCCTTATTATTTGGAATGGGTACATCAAAATGAGCCGGAGAAATTACAAGTTATCGACCAGCCTATTTACAGTGATATTTTATTGAGTAAGGTCTACAAGCATAATCTGTATTTGCATTTT
The DNA here is from genome assembly GCA_051011275.1 of Cyclobacteriaceae bacterium. GTDB lineage: Bacteria > Bacteroidota > Bacteroidia > Cytophagales > Cyclobacteriaceae > JBPCUG01. Next base: position 3,859 of record JBPCUG010000397.1, read on the forward strand.
TTAAAGACCTATAGTATTTGGATAGACAATTGCGACTATCAAATAATATGCTTAAAGCTAAAAAATCAAACGGATTATAGGCCTATAACTCCGGTTAAAGTTTCATACCTACAAAGAGCACTTGGGTGGTTGAAGAAGTTAACTTAGTCAAGGCCATAAATACGGTGGCCTTCATAATCTTACTGCCATGCATGTTTTATTTGTAGCCGGATGGTATCCCACGGAAGATGCTCCTCTCGAAGGAGTTTTTATCAGGGAACATGCGCGTGCTATTGCTTCCTTCTGCCAGATCTCAGTGGTTTTTATTCAAGTAAAAAAAGTAACTACGGGAGGGCTTTTCAATATAAAAGTTAACCGCACCCAAAATGATCAGGTTAATGAGTATAGGATAACAATTACTACCCGAATAAGGAAGTTTGGCATTCATGACTATCTGATAAAAAGAGCCTATGGAAATACGATCAGATTGATTGAAAAGAATGGACCAATTAATATTTGCCATATTAACGTAAGAAACCATATAACCAGACTTATCGTCCACGTTGAGCAGATTCGAAAATTGCCCATCGTTTATTCCGAACATTGGAGTTATTATAGAATAGGAATACAGAAGTTAAGCTTAACACAAAGACACAATGAAATTAAAGAGCTCAAAAAGTGGTTTAGTATGCTTAATATGAAAGCTGTACTTCCGGTTTCGCAAGATTTGGGCCGTATACTTATCAATTTGGGGGCAAATCCCAGTCAAGTATCGGTAGTGCCCAATATTGCGAACGCAGCTTTTAGCTACAACAAAACCGGACCCCGTAACAGCTCGGAGATAAGAATCTTGATGGTTGCGATTTGGCAATATCCCAAAAATCCCCTACTTTTTTTAAAAGCGCTGAAGCTGTTACCTTTAGAAATTTTAGAAAGGATTACAGTTAGGATTATTGGCCCAGGCTCTCAGCTAGAAGTGATGAAAGAATACGTTGAATCTAATTTGCTATCAGGGAGAATAGATTTCTTGGGTGAAAGAAACAAAACGTTTATAGCCAAGGAATTGAATAAGGCTTCTTTTCTAGTTCATCCTTCTGATTCTGAAAATCTACCATGTATCATATTAGAAAGCTTGAGCTGCGGAGTACCGGTGATGAGTAATCAGGTTGGGGGTATACCGGAATTGATACATAGCGGAAACGGTCGTTTGTCTCCCTGTGGAAACGTAGAGAAATTTAAACTAAATTTGCTTAATATGATTGAGAATATGCAAACATTTAACCGCCGGGAAATAGCTAGAGATGCGTCAAAGCAATTTTCTTGTAAAGAGGTGGGCAAGCAAATTTTCAATATTTACAAATCTGTATCAGAGGAAAGTTGAAGAGGAAAATATTAATGTTATTAGATAATCCGCTTGAATCGGATTTTAGAGTTGAGAAGGAGGCGGAAAGTCTTGGAGAATACGGTAACCGGGTTGTGGTAATGGCTACCAAAAAGGAGGAGTTGCCGCGAAAAGAAAAACGAGAGTTGTATACCATTGAAAGGTGTTTGGACGACACTTTTAAAAAGCCCTATCAAAAAGGCTACCGGGAATATTTGATCAATACGGCAAAACGAATAGCCTCACTTGATTTTGATGATCTTCACTGCCACGATTACCATATGATCATTTTAGGGGCCGAAGTAAAAAAAAACAAGCCCTCGATCAGGTTGATTTATGATTCTCATGAATTTCTGGCTGGTTGGCCTTTTTACAAAGCCTCTAGGGGTATTGTAAATAGGCTGAAAGGATATTTGGTATGGAAAAGAAATATCAGTGATGAAAAGCGAGCTGTTCTATATGCCGATGAGGTAATAACTGTCAGTGAAAAGATGTCTCAATTATTGAGAGCCCACTTTAAGCTCGGCCAAAAACCAATAGTCCTCAGAAACGTACCGAATAAATTTCCTTTATCACGGGAAAAATATTTCCACAATCATTTTGATCTTCCAGTTGGAACTAAAATAATATTAAATTCCGGGAACATATATCAAACGGATAAGCAACTTAAATCACTATTTAATATTGTAGATTCTATCGAGGGTATTCGCCTGGTTATTATCGGAAATCGACCAAGGTTCTATGAGGTAAAGTCACAAGTCGAAGGATCTAGATATAA
>JBPCUG010000398.1:0-6977 GCA_051011275.1 Cyclobacteriaceae bacterium
AGTTGATCTTTATATCGTTGAGATAAGCAACCGGTAACATACAATTTATCAATATCACCTGCTTGCTTAGCACCTGCGAAACGCAATATGGTATCAATAGATTCCTGTTTGGCGTTTTCAATAAAACCGCAAGTATTTATTATAACTACATTGGCTTTGTCCTGCTCCGAATGGTGCGTTACATCTACCTGGCCACCTTTCAGCTGGGTGATCATCACTTCTGAATCCACCAGATTTTTGGCGCAACCCAGGGTGATCACATTGACTTTGTCCTTTTTTCTCTGCCCGGTTTTCAATGCTATTGGAATAGTATTTGTGGCTCAAAAGTACTAATTATTTACCTATCTTTGGCCATTTGTATTTCTACTGCATTGAAGAAGATAATCATCTTATTGGTCTATGTCTTTTGCGCCTTCTGGTTCGCCTGCGCTCCTGAGCCTGCATGCCTGGATGAAACTCCTGAGATTAAGCTATCTTTTTTTAAAGAAGTCTATAGCGATACCGATAGTGCCACCTTTATTAATGACACTACCATAGCTTTTGTAGAGGTAGCAGCGTTGGGGACTGACAGTATTTTTGTGGTTCAGGATACTACATTTTCTTTGACTTTGCCACTAAATGCTGCTGCCAGTCAAGTAGAATATCTTTTCAGAACCATAGATGTTTTTGATATGTCGGGCGAGATTAACCATACTTTGCAAATAGAGTACCTCAGAGAACAGCAGTTGGTTTCAGAGGATTGTGGTCCGGTTCAACTTTATAGTGAACTTGAATTAGTCAGCGGGACTTTTGATTCTGTGGCAATAGTAAACAATACAATTGATCCGGATATAGATGTCAATGTTGAGGTATATCGTTAGCTTAGGGTGCATGCTGCTCTGGAGCCAGACGGTTCTAGGTCAGGCGGTTGACACATTGGTTATTGACGAACCAAAGGAACCGATTTCTTGGCGACCACAAGCGTTGAGAGTAGGAGTGGACCTCTCTCAAATCGCCCGTCAAATCATTTTTGATGAGTTTACGTCCCTTTATGAAGTGCATGCAGATCTTGGATTGCATAATTATTTCTTAGTAGTAGATTATGGACATGCTGAAAGCAAGCGGCAAAAAGAGGATTTTGATTACACGAACAATGGTAATTACCTGAGATTAGGCCTGGATGTAAACTTTCTTAAAAAAGATCGCAATCAAACGGTAGTTTTTTTTGGTATCAGGTATGCGACCAGCACTTTTAAAGATATGCTTGAGTTCGATAGGGTTGATGCTTTTGGCAACCATCAATTGCTGTTTCAAACCAATGGCAGCAAAGCTAATTGGTTTGAAGTAAATATGGGTTTAAAGGTCAAGATCTGGAAGGGCCTCTATCTAGGTTACACCGCTCGGTACAAGTTTGGCCTTCAACTAAAAAACCAAAATGGATTGATCCCGCTTGATATTCCGGGCTATGGGAAGTTTCAAATTGATGATACCGATAACTTCGGTTTTAATTATCACCTTTTCTGGCGATTCCCCTTAAGCAAATCGATGGATTCTAATTAGCTTCTTTCTTAAATAAGGAGTCGACAAACTCCATCTTATGAAAGGCTTGTAGGTCATCTACTTGCTCACCAACACCGATATACTTGACAGGGATCTTAAACTGATCGGAGATACCGATCACCACGCCACCTTTGGCAGTGCCGTCTAATTTTGTAATCGCCAATGCGGTCACATCGGTGGCCTTGGTAAAAGCTTCCGCCTGAATAAACGCGTTTTGGCCAGTACTACCATCCAGGACCAATAGTATCTCATGAGGGGCTTCTTCTACAAATTTTTGCATGACCCTTTTGATCTTGGTGAGCTCATTCATCAGGTTTACTTTGGTATGTAACCTTCCTGCAGTGTCCACAATCACTACATCAGCTTGACTTTCTACTCCCTGCTTTACAGCATCGAAAGCTACTGCTGAAGGATCGATATTCATTCCATGAGCAACCACTGGCACATCTACTCTCTCGCCCCATAGCTTTAGTTGGTCTACTGCTGCGGCTCGAAAAGTGTCTGCTGCCCCTAGAATTACCTGCTTACCTTGGCTTTTGAACTGAGCTGCCAGCTTACCAATCGTGGTGGTCTTACCAACACCATTTACTCCAACTACTAGAATTATATAAGGCCGGATACCCTCTGGTACTGTGATGTCGGCTACATCCTGGCTTTGGTTCTCCTCCAGAAGACCGGCAATTTCCTCTCGCAGAATTTTGTCTAGCTCAGTCGCATTCAAATATTTGTCCCTGGCCACCCTGGTTTCAATGCGCTCTATGATCTTGATTGTTGTGGCTACACCCACATCCGAAGTGATGAGAATTTCTTCCAATTCATCCAGTACCTGGTCATCTACTTTGGATTTGCCGGCAACAGCTTTCCCAATTTTAGTGAAAAAATTCTCCTTGGTCTTCTACAGGCCTTTATCTAAGGACGCCTTTTTATCTTTTGAAAGGAAACCTAAAAGTCCCATGAATGATTGAGGTAATAAGAGGTCAAAAAAAAGTCCCATGGAGGGACCTATTTCTAAATTTGTAAGCTTTTGGCCGTTACTTTTTTAGGATCTCCCTGGCCATATCGGCTGGAACCATCTCTTCTCTAAAAGTGTAAGCGCCGGTCTTTTCCGATTTTACCGCTTTGATCACTTTGGCAAACTTAACGCCACCTGCTTTCTTTAGAGTTGCAACTACTTTCTTAGCCATTTTACTTAATTTCTTTGTGTACAGTCATTTTCTTCATGATTGGATTATACTTCTTGATTTCCAATCGGTCCGGAGTGTTTTTCCGATTTTTGGTGGTAATGTACCTGGAAGTACCTGGCAAGCCACTATTTTTGTGCTCCGTGCATTCCAGAATTACCTGAACCCTATTTCCTTTTTTTGCCATTTTCTAACGGTTAATATTTTATGGCTAAAGTCCCATTTTCTTTAGCCTTCTTAAGTACCGATTCAATACCATTCTTGTTGATGGTCCTCAATGCGGTAGTTGATACCTTTAACGTAATCCACCTGTCCTCGTTAGCCAGGTAAAACCGCTTTTTGTGCAGATTAGGATAGAACTTACGTTTGGTCTTATTGTTTGCATGTGAAACATTATTACCAGACCGTGGTCTTTTCCCTGTAATTTGACAAACTCTTGACATTGTTCTCCTCTAGTTTTCAAATGGACTGCAAATATCCAAAAAATATTTCAAAGTTCCATAGTTAAAATTAAAATAGTAAAAGCCCTTAAAATCAAGGTTTTTAGCTTTGTTAGGCATCTTTTGGTGGATCGGCTGCTTTGAATCCGTAAGGGCAATGCAAACAACCGCTTTCACAACAATAACCACGCTTAATATGATATTGCTTGGTGAAAACCATGAAACCCTGCTCATTCAAGTAAAAATCTCCCGGTTCCAGGGGTGGCAGTTTATCTGGATCTACTTCTTTAGACAAAGTGAAATGGTTAAATTTGAAGAACCCAAAATTAGGAAAAATATGATCAATACAATTACCTCCAGTCAAGAAGCCATAGCCTTGGAGTCTCGGCATGGTGCTCACAATTATCACCCGCTACCTGTAGTACTTGCCAGGGGAGAGGGGGTATATCTTTGGGATGTTGAAGGCAATAAATATTATGATTTTCTATCTGCCTATAGCGCAGTCAACCAGGGGCATTGCCATCCCAGGATCGTTCAAGCACTCAAAGACCAGGCAGAAAGGCTGACCCTTACCTCACGGGCTTTTTATAATGACACCTTAGGTGTTTTTGAGAAATACATCACCGAATATTTCAGCTACGACAAAGTGTTGCCTATGAATACCGGTGCTGAAGCGGTGGAAACGGCAATCAAACTATGCAGGAAGTGGGGTTATGAGCGAAAAGGTATACCTGATGAGCAAGCCAAGATCATCGTATGTGAACAGAATTTCCATGGGCGCACTACCACCATCGTATCATTTTCCAGTGACCCAGATGCCAAAAACCACTACGGGCCATACACTCCTGGATTTATTTCGATCCCATATAATGATTTGGATGCCTTGTCGCAAGCCTTGGAGCAGGACTATGTAGCAGGCTTTTTAGTGGAGCCCATTCAAGGAGAAGCAGGTGTAAATACTCCCCATAAAAACTATATCGCCAAAGCAGCAGAGTTGTGTCATGAAAAGGAAGTGCTATTTATCGCAGATGAAGTGCAGACTGGAATTGCTCGCACCGGTAGCTTACTATCAGTTTGCGGCGATTGCGATTGTGAATCCAAATGTGAACAACAGGCTACTTACACCAGACCTGATATTTTAATTTTAGGCAAAGCTGTTTCGGGAGGAGTCTATCCTGTTTCAGCTGTGCTAGCCGATGACCCGATCATGGAAGTGATCCGGCCAGGGCAACATGGAAGTACTTTTGGTGGCAACCCTTTGGCTGCTAAAGTAGCCATGGCGGCTTTGGATGTGGTTGCCGATGAAAAGCTAGCACAGAATGCCAGACGTTTGGGAATACTGTTTCGGGAGCGGATGGAGCAATTCATACAAACCACGGACCTGATTACAAAAGTAAGAGGCCAAGGATTACTCAATGCGATCGTAATCAATGACCAGCCCGAAAGCTCGACGGCCTGGGATATTTGCCTGGCCCTAAAAAAGAATGGCTTATTGGCAAAGCCTACCCATGGTAATATCATTCGCTTCGCCCCTCCGTTGGTAATGACTGAAGAACAACTGAATGAATGCTGTGACATAATAGAGAGGACAATTAATGAATTTGCTAAAAAATGATTATAATTTATTGATATACGATAAATAATTATCATATTAGATTAAACAAATAGTTTCAATTGCCAATAATCGTGAATTTGGACATTGTGATGGCTCAACGCAAAATGTCGTTGACCAAGTTGTCACAAAAAGTTGGATTGACTTTAGCCAACCTTTCTAAGCTGAAAAGTGGAAAAGCTAAAGCAGTTCGATTCTCAACATTGTCAGCTATTTGTAATGCCTTGGATTGCCAGCCTGCAGATATTCTGGAATACCAACCTGAGCCGCCCCGTGAAAAGGAACCGATATTTAAATCAAATTTTTAGTTGAGAGAGCATTTGAGGGGCAAAAGGAATAACTTAAATTCCCTATATTTATCACACAACAACTACTCGTTAATAGTTCATGTTACGAAGGCCCCGTAGAAACCGTAAGTCGGCAGTGATTCGACAAATGGTGGCAGAAACCCAATTGCATTTAGAAGATTTTATCTTTCCGCTTTTTGTCATCTCCGGGGAAAACAAAAAGGAAGCCATTCCTTCCATGCCCGGTATGTTTCGTTATTCAATCGATCTGCTGATTGAGGAGATGGCAGGTTGCCAGAACTTAGGATTACAATCCTTTGCTTTGTTCCCAGCTATAGACGACACCTTAAAGGACAAGTATGCCAGCGAAAGTTGTAACCATGATGGATTGTATCTAAAGGCAATTGCCAAGATCAAAAAAGAACTTCCTGGAGTGTGTTTGATGACTGACGTGGCAATGGATCCCTATAGCTCTGATGGCCACGATGGTATTGTAGAAAATGGCCAGATCCTGAATGACGAGACCATAGAAATCTTGGAAAAGATGGCTTTGGCTCAAGCTAAAGCTGGTGCTGACATCATTGGTCCATCGGATATGATGGATGGGAGAGTATGGCACTTAAGAGATGCGCTGGATGCGGAGGGATATAGAAATGTATCGATCATGTCGTACACGGCAAAATATGCCAGTGCCTTCTACGGACCTTTCCGAGATGCGCTTAGCTCTGCCCCTAAAGAAGGTGACAAGAAAACCTATCAGATGGATCCGGCCAATCAGAAAGAGGCATTGATCGAGGCAGAACTTGATGAGGCCGAAGGAGCAGATTTTCTCATGGTGAAGCCGGCCTTGGCCTATTTAGATGTAATAAGCTTGCTCAAAAATAATTTTGACCTGCCGATTTGCGGCTATAATGTAAGCGGTGAGTACGCTATGATCAAAGCCGCGTCAGAAAAAGGTTGGCTTGATGGAGAGCAGGCTATGATGGAGAGCCTGACCAGTATTAAAAGAGCAGGTGCCTCGGTGATTCTTTCCTATTTTGCCAAAGAATTTGCTGAGCTGGGCTAGCAGAGTTAGCGTTACGAGTTCCAAGTTGCACGCTATTGGTTTTAACTCGAAACTCGGAACACGCAACCCGAAACACATCCTACAGATCCTCTTCCCTTTCTAACAGTAGGATTGACGCTTGTGGAACGATAAAATACTTTTCCTTTTCATATACAATTTCGAAAGCGCCTTTAGGTAAAAACAGCGCCAGATCCCCGATCTTTGCTTGAAGTGGAATGTACTTGATCTTTTCATCGCTCTCTTTCCAGGGCTCGTCCTCCTCCATGGGCATCGGTATGGGATAGCCAGGGCCAATTTTCATTATATAACCGCTTTGCACTTTTTCCTTTTCTTGCACTCCGGGCGGTAGGTATAGGCCACTGTCTGTTCTTTCTGACATTTTCTTGGGCCGAATCAAGACACGATCGCCAACAATAATTATTTTTCGAAGCTTGTTATCTGCAGTAACTTTCACTTTGTTCAAGGGAAATTATTCGCTCAAATTTATAAACAAATATTCAATAACCACTATGTTTAAACTTGGATCACTCGAGGTTGGTAATAGACCGAATGCTTATTCCCAACTATAACTTACCAAACTACCCCTTTCTTTGTTGTGATTGACTTGCAAGTAAATATCCACTTCTTGCTGCAGCTCCTCTACATGGGAGATAAGCCCTACGATCCGGTTTTCCTTACGCAGAGCTTTTAGGGTTTCAAAAACCACACTTAAGGAAGCCTTATCCAGTGAGCCGAAACCTTCATCCAGGAAGAAGAAACTTTGCTCCGATTGATTAAGCGACTTTACATTTTCCGCTAGCGCCAGTGCCAGACACAAAGCCGCTTGAAAGGTTTGGCCGCCTGAAAGTGTTT
>JBPCUG010000399.1:0-4924 GCA_051011275.1 Cyclobacteriaceae bacterium
GTATAAGGTCGACATTAGGTATTCAGAATTACGATAGCGCAAAGCAAATTGCTAACTACAACCAAACACTCTGGAAAGCTGAAATCAAACCGGATGATTATCTGAAAGACAACGTTCTTTGGGTACCACATCATTTGAGCGTTTGTGGTGCTAACGCAATCCCAACCATTGAGCCAGCTAAAGCGCATTACCCAATTTTTGGAGATAAATGGGAGGAGGTGCCGCTGCTAGATGATCAATTAAAGGGGCAAGTGTTTTATATAGTGAGCGGACACGGAGGGCCTGACCCTGGAGCAATAGGCACTTACAAAGGTCAAAACATATGTGAAGATGAGTATGCCTATGATATCTCTTTACGGTTGGCTCATAAGCTTCTCAGTCACCAAGCGGCTGTGTACCTGATCACCCGCGATCCAAACGATGGTATCAGATCGGAAGCGATCCTGAGTTGTGATAAAGACGAACTAAGTTGGAAAAAGGAGAAAATGCCCTACAAACAGGTAAAACGTCTGTCTCAAAGGGCAAAAGCCATTAACAAGCTCTATGCTTCACACAAAAAAACTGCAGCAAAGCAAACCCTCCTAGTACTGCATGTGGACTCCAGAAGCTTGAATGAGCGCATCGACATGTTTTTTTACCATCATCCCAAAAGCAAATCCGGAAAAGCTCTGGCACAAACCTTGAAAAACACCGTTAACGAAAAGTATCAGAAGTATCAAAAGAACCGTGGGTATGAAGGTACAGTTGGATCTCGCAATCTGTTTATGCTTAGAGAGCCCTTACCAACCACAGTTTATATTGAACTTGGGAATATTCGCAACGCAAAAGATCAAAAGCGTTTCGTGCTGGAAAGTAACCGGCAAGCAGTGGCCAATTGGCTGTCTGATGGGTTACTCAAGTAGTATAATGCGACTTTCTTATTCTCAAAGACACTGCTAACGCACAAAAAGAATTAATACTTCAACTATCACAAACCTGGATTAATATATAGGGATGTCGATTGATAATACTTTTCTCTTTCTAATCTCTTGATAATCTTTACCATTAAAAAAAGATAGTTTTTGATATAACTCTATTTTGGAGATATTATTTTTGCCATCATAAGTATCAGCGGTAGTAACGGGAAAAATGACTCGCTGAGGAGGGGCTGATATTGCACGAAACCATGGGTTCATAGTCAACTTATACCTTTTTTCTGTGGCAAACTGTATCAAGTATCGTTTAAATTCTTCGGAAAGTTCGGGTTTGAAGGGATTCGTTCCAAATTCCTTTTCCAAAGCCAAAACTTCCTCGGCCGTTTTTGATGTCAAGAGTTCTTTTACTACCCTGCGGTCGGTAGAAACACCCCAATTGATTGGTAAGGTTTGATTTTTGTGCACGAAATGAAATCCATTGCCTAGGGTATAGTCGTAGTATTTTGGCCAAAAAAATTGGGATGGTAGATCTGATTTCTTCCCAAATTCATCTTCAACCTCAAAAGAGTATGTATAGTTGACCGGAGAATCGTGCCATACATAAACGCTGGGCTTTAACCATTTACTTGAAGTACCGATTAAGAACGAGGACAACAAGAAGTGCCAAATGGTAAACTTTTTAATTATTGATTTAAAGGATTCCTTTTTCCACAGCAAATACAGCAATGTTAATTCAAAGGTCATCCACGGCCAAAAAAAAATTCCTGTCATCGATAATACAAGTGTGTGAAAAAGGATAAAACCCATCAAAAAGAAACTAATAGTTTTAGTTTTGCCCCACAGCATAAAAATACATCCAACCTCAAATACCAGTGTACCGGTTTTTAAGAGCACATTCAATTTTGAAGCAAAAGCAGTTATTTCAGACAACGATTCCTGGCTGAGAAAGCCCAGCCATCCGTCGGCGTACATACTTGGCAATAATAAATAAATATGGTTCTTTGTTATCCATCCAAGCTTTAGTTTGCCATACCCGGCCGGAAAATAGTTTGCGGCAATGATGCACAATAGTAAGAACACGAAAGGCGCAATTTGCCAACGTGATTTGCCGTAGACCATCCAGACAATAAGTTGGGCACAAAATAATGAGAGCACTCTAACCGGTAGCTCCGTTACACTCCAGTTATTGAATGGAACGGGTTCACCAAAATGAATCAGGATAGGGAACAGAAGATAAGGCAGTAAAAAGAATGGGCGCCAAATCACCAAAATAGCCAGAACAAGCATGAGGCCTCTCTCTAAAACAAACCACTCTTGTAAAAAGTAATTGAAAGGGAAGGTAACGTGAGCCCATGCCAAAAGACCGGCACAGATTCCAATAATCCATCTAAGGCTGCTACCGCCTTCAATTCTACCCCACTTAACAAGTATCAGTTTTCTGCGCCATATTAGAAGAGCGATAATTGCCAGTCCCGGTATTGCAAGCAATAAACTACCCTTAAAATATTGGGTCGGTTCTGTTGCCAGCATAGATTCACTAAAACTGTTTGGGTGAATTTCTGTAAGAGCAGTATACCATGTATTAAAAATCCAAAAAGCGACTCCTAAAATTCCTATTTGGAGTAGCGAAGGTATTGCTTGGGAAAGGGTTTTGGGCAATATCTTTTCAATGAGATTTAACAATTTTGGTACTTTTGAAATTTGTATTGACCATATCTTCTCATTAGGATAAATCCTAAACTTGAATGGTCTTTGGCAAAAAGTGAAAAGGGTTTTTAGGCATCCTCTGACAATCTGTTAAATTAATAATTTTAGTCCATACTACCCAAAGCCGCAATTAATAGATCAGGCAATTAGCTGGATGGCACCAGAATACATTTTTTGCTTTTAGCTTTTGGATCGGCATTTGCTCTAGCGGCGTTGCTTCCTTTAGTTGGAAGAAGATCACCTTTGTAAATAAACTCCAAATTCAAGGTCAATGCATATTGAATGCTCTTGGCTGGATACCAAATATAGTTTACCTTCGCTGAAAAATTTAAAAGCATGACCTTCTCATTCGTCAAAAACGCTCGCATCCTTGGTCTGGTCTTTCTGTTCATTCTGGGATTGATGCTTCAGGCACCAGCCCAAAAGTCCAGCAAGGTAAAAGCTTCCCTTAAAAGTTCAATAGATAGTGACCAACAAACATATGCTAACATTGCAAAGCAGATCTGGGATTGGGCAGAAGTAGGTTATCAAGAGGAGAAGAGTAGCCAGATACTACGAGCGACATTGGCAAAAGAAGATTTTAAGATCGAATCAGGAATAGCTGGCATTCCCACGGCTTTTGTAGCCAGCTATGGAACTGGGCAACCGGTGATAGGTATGCTAGCAGAGTTTGACGCACTTCCAGGTATTTCCCAAAGCACATCACCTGAACCGGAGGAAATAGAAAACAAAACATCGGCCCATGCTTGTGGACACCATTTATTTGGCACCGGTTCGGTTGCAGCAGCCATAGCCATCAAGAAATGGCTGGCCAGCTCTGGTAAAAAAGGGACCATCAAACTTTTCGGCACTCCTGCGGAAGAGGGAGGTGCCGGTAAAGTATATATGGTACGAGCCGGATTATTCGACAATGTTGATGTGGTATTGCATTGGCATCCCTCCAGTCAAAATACCGCCAGTGCGCGTTCTTCATTGGCCAATAAATCAGCAAAGTTCCGATTCAAAGGTGCTGCATCTCACGCAGCTTCAGCTCCGGAAAAAGGCCGCTCTGCCTTAGACGGGGTTGAGGCAATGAATCATATGATTAATCTTATGCGGGAGCATGTACCTGCTGAAACCAGGATACACTATGTAATCACCGAGGGTGGAGCAGCCCCCAATGTTGTCCCTGCCAAGGCGGAGGTATTTTACTATGTAAGGCATCCGGAGATGAACCAGGTAAGAACCCTATTTGAAAGAGTAGTAAGAGCTGCAGAAGGTGCGGCACTGGGTACCGGAACAGAAATGACTTACGAAGTGATCCATGGAATATACAATGTTCTTCCCAATGAGACTTTGTCACAAATTATGTATAAAAATTTAATACAGGTTGGTGGGGTTAACTATACGGCAGAGGAACGGACTTTTGCAGAAAAGATCATGTCAACTTATGACCACAAGCTCACACCTGAGTCAGCCGAAAAAATAGAAAGTTTTAAAGTTATTCGCCGTGGCACTGGTGGCAGCACTGATGTTGGTGATGTAAGCTGGGCTGTGCCCACAGCCGGTTTGGGTGCCGCTACTTGGGTACCTGGTACATCAGCTCATAGCTGGCAAGCGGTCGCCGCAGGGGGTACGAATATTGGTGTCAAGGGAATGATGGTGGCAGCGAAAACTCTAGCCCTAACTGCTTTTGACATTTACAATGATCCTTCTGTGATAGCCAAGGCTCAGGCAGAGTTAGAAAAAAGCCGAGGGGATAATTTCAAGTACGAATCCTTATTAGGTGACCGGGACCCCCCATTAGATTACAGAAAGTAGCTAGTAGTCGTGCCCCCTATATGGCACTATTACCCCTTTCGCCGGTCCGGATGCGAATGCACTCTTCTAACGCAGTAATGAATATTTTCCCATCTCCCACCTGGCCGCTAGCATTAGATTTGGCTGCTTCTAAAATGGTATCGCAGGTGATGTCTACAAATTCATTGTTAACCGCAATTTCCAGTCTGATCTTTGGCGTAAGATTGGGCACTACTTTGCGGCCCCGGTAAATTTCCTCCCGCATTTGTTGGCCATGCCCTGATACCCTACTCACTGTAATTCTGGTAACATCGGCTTCCACTAAAGCTTCCCTTACTTGATCGAGTTGATTTTCTCTTATTATGGCGGTGATTAGTTTCATGATTAGTTAGGGTTTAGCATTCCGTAGCCTCGCTCCCCGTGATATGCATTGTCAAGGCCTTGCATTTCCATTTTAGGAGCTGAACGCAAAGGTGAAATTTTGTTAAGGACAATCAATATCAAATATGTCATAACGCCAGCAT
>JBPCUG010000400.1:0-7293 GCA_051011275.1 Cyclobacteriaceae bacterium
ATGGCGTCGGAACTTGGGTTGAAAGCCAAACTGGCCAAGCGAGCCGGTCTGTTACATGATATCGGCAAAGTATGGCCAGACGAGCCTGAACTACCCCATGCAATATTAGGTATGGAGCTAGCTCAGAAATATAAGGAGCATCCTGAGGTTTGCAATGCTATTGGGGCGCATCACGATGAAATAGAGATGACTTCACTGATCTCTCCAATTGTGCAAACCTGTGATGCTATTTCGGGATCTCGCCCCGGAGCCCGACGAGAGGTTATGGATTCTTATCTGAAAAGACTAAAGGAACTAGAGAGCTTAGCCATGAGTTTCGATGGCGTGAACAACTGCTATGCTATGCAGGCGGGACGTGAATTGCGAGTAATGGTAGATGCAGAAAATGTCGACGATAAAACCGCTGGAATGCTTTCCTATGATATATCTCAAAAGATAGAAAAGGATATGCAGTATCCAGGACAGATAAAGGTAACTGTGATCCGGGAGATGCGCTCAGTCAATTTTGCAAAATAAGCTAAAGAAGATATCAACAAAAAAGGCCGATTAATCGGCTTTTTTTATTCTTAGCTTGTTAGGCGACTTCCTTGCCCAAGATCTTGGCCATGGTTTCTCCTAAATCAGCAGGAGATTCTACCACATGAATGCCACACGCCTCCATTATTTTCATTTTGGCCGCGGCGGTATCATCAGCACCACCAATAATTGCACCAGCGTGTCCCATTCTCCTGCCAGGAGGGGCGGTTTGACCCGCTATAAAGCCTACTACCGGTTTGGTCCCGTGTTCTTTTATCCAGTAAGCTGCCTCTGCTTCCATACTACCGCCAATCTCACCGATCATTATAATACCTTCAGTTTCCGGATCATTCATCAACAACGCTACTGCATCCTTGGTGGTAGTGCCTATGATTGGGTCACCACCAATGCCAATGCATGTGGTTTGACCCAGGCCAGCTTTGGTGATCTGATCAACAGCTTCATAGGTTAAAGTCCCTGATCGGGAAACAATTCCTATACTACCCCTTTCGTGAATGAAGCCAGGCATAATACCTACTTTGGCCTCACCAGGGGTAATTACACCGGGACAATTAGGGCCAACTAGTACGACGTCTCGCTCTTTGATATATTCTTTGGCCATCATCATATCTTTAGTCGGTATACCCTCAGTTACCGCAATGATCACTTCGATACCTGCATCTGCAGCCTCCATAATCGCATCTGAAGCAAAAGCCGGCGGCACAAATATGATAGATACATTTGCCCCGGTCTCAGCGATAGCATCAGCTACAGTGTTGAAAACCGGTAAGCCAAGATGCGTCTGGCCACCTTTACCAGGAGTTACCCCACCCACTACATTGGTACCATAGTCAATCATCTGCTCGGCATGGAAGGTGCCCTCCGAACCAGTGAAACCTTGTACTACTACTTTGGAATTTTTATTTACTAAGACGCTCATGAACCAGATTTTAATTCAGCACAAAAATAGTACAAATGATGGCTTTAGCAAATGATAAGGACGCATATGGAAGCTGCCCCTAAAGTCTTTTGAACGGTATACTTTGAAAAGTAGCGAAGGCTTCTCCCACAGTCCAATACTCAACTGAAATATTGGTTTATACTTATAATACATATAAATTTTATGCATCTTTATTCTATGTATAGTAAGGAATGGATCAAAGGAAGCCTAAAAACGGTCATTCTGAAGCTTTTGCGAGATAAAAAGCGGCTTCACGGTTATCAAATAAGGAAAGAGATCCATCAATTATCCCAGGGATCTATCCAATTAACTGAGGGAGGATTATACCCAGCATTACACAAAATGGAGTCAAGTGGGTTGATAAAAAGTGAGCCGGAATATCAGGGCAAGCGCCTACGTAAATATTATAGTTTAACTTCCATTGGAGAAATACGAGCAGAAGAAAGCATTGAAGCGTACTTTCAATTTGTTAGAACGATGATCTTGGTCCTGACCCCCAATGCAGATTAATCGACATTTTTTAACGATCCATCGAAATTTAGGCATCCAAAGTGGGTTACCGTTCGTTCTTATATATATAAAGAAGTGAATAACACCCACCCTTATATTTGTTTACCAAATGAAACAATAACATAACCATGGGTGTTACATAATGTGTTAGCAGGTGTAATTTTACAATAATGAAAGAGAATACGAAGAAAGAGACCAGTGGATACATCCGCATCAAATCCGGAAACAGATCTATGTTTTCCATCTTGAGGGACAAGAGAACCGAAGAGCGGATCGTAACAGTTGGGCGGATGTTGGAGCGAATGCGATATATGCTGGACCACAAGCACAGCCAGATATAATATCCACAATAACTACGTACCAGTTAGCCAGCCACCGGCTTACAGACCTGGGTTAAGTATGTTGTACGCTAATTTTTTACCAAAGGCACTCTTAAAAGATGCATGTCGGCGGTGAGGTATATAAAACCACCTTCCTCATCTAACGCACAATTGGAAGTTGCTTGGCCGGTTTGGATCGTACCCAAATGCTTGCCTTCAGCATCCAAAATGTGTACTCCACCAGGACCGGTTGCAAATAAATAACCCTGTCTATTTACCTTCAAACCATCTGACAACCCCTTTCTATCAGCTGTCCATCCATTGGCATCAAAAAGCACGCGGCCATTGGCAAGCAGTCCGTTTGGTTGTACATCATAAGCCGCCCAAATGGCCCTTTTGCTATCGGAATTGGCTACGTACAATGTTTTTTCATCATGAGAAAAAGCAATTCCATTAGGTCTGGTTAATGAATCCACCAACAAAGTAACCTCCCCTTCTGGGCTAGCTTTGTATACTCCCTGAAAATCGATCTCCTTACTTGGATCTTCAACTTGTTGCTCCAATCCGTACGGCGGATCGGTGAAATATAAGTCACCATTGCTATGGTAAGCGGCATCATTTGGGCTGTTGAACCGCTGGCCTTGGTACTCATCTACAATAGTTACAAAGTTTGATTCAGGAGCTGTTAAGTGTGCATCCATTACTGCCATACGCCGATCTCCGTGTTGGCATAAGACCAATTGTCCCGCGCTATTGAGAAGTAACCCGTTAGAACCCACTTCACCGCCGCGTTCGGTCGTTCCAGTATAACCAGATGGTTTCAAATAAACCGATACGCTATCTCCCTCCTTCCATCGATATACAGTATTGGGTGGAATGTCGGAAAACAGTAAATAGCCGCCTTCAGCTATCCAAAGTGGTCCTTCAGTCCAGTCGAAGCCAGTAGCTAAAAGCTCAATTTCAGCATCATGGGGGATCAGCTGATCTAATAAGGGATCCAGCCGCTCAATGCTACCAACAGTCGCATAAGCAGACTTAGTATCATTGTTTTCAGAGGCAATTTCCGTTGAATGGTCAGTCGTCTTTTGGCAAGCCAAGGTCAAGAACAATAGCAAGGTTACAAAAGTAAAGATCTTCATTGTTTAATAGTTCGGATGAAATTGAAGCTACAAAATAATAATTTGAAACTAAAGGCAACCAGGCTACTACCTTTGGGTTCATACCAAAAGAAAAGGGCGGTCGAAACCGCCCTTTAAAAAAAGTCATTGGCATCAGGTAAAAAAATTCAATGCTTTCTGTGCCTACCGTACATAAAATCAATACTTTAGCTAAATAAAAATAACCTTAAAATACCGGTAGTAAAATTCATTTTCGATCAATGTGGATTGGTCTTGGATCGATAGCCAGCCTACTAGGACGAATGACCCCGAAAAGATAGGGAAGAGCTATCTAGCTTATAGTCAACCTGCTCTTAACGTCGTGCCATGCGTGCTATTTTCTTATCACCTGCTATCCAAGCCACCTTTGAGCTTGCAAATCGAATAGTATAATAACTTTCTTTGCCCAATGTGCGCCAATGCGATCCCGCATCTGAGGAATACGATATGCCTGGGATGCCAACGGCTATCACTTCACGTCCATTCCCACCCGGTACGTACTGCACACATGATCGGTATCCAGGCTGCTGGCCATCCGCGATTAAGTGCCAGCTACTACCGCCATCAGTTGTTCGAGCCTTATTGGCCACGGTTAAATCTTTGTCCTCCCAATTGCCGCCAAAAATAATTCCTTGTTGTTCATTCCAAAAATCAACTGTGAAAATCCCAGTCATTTCGCCACCCTCGGTGATCGGAGTATTGTGAACCTTCCAGGTTTGACCTCGGTCTGGAGAATGAAATACCCTTGCTCTTTTACCTCCACTTACCATCCAAACATGATCTCCATGAAGGGCTAGATTAGAATTGCTGGCTGCAAATGCAGCTTCCCCTTCTTCAGACGGCGGCAATTGATCACAATGAACCTTTTGCCAGGTGAGTCCACCGTCTTCAGTAGTAATTACAGACAGGCAGCCATCGGTTGGGTCACCCATTGCAATCCCTTCCTTAGCATTCCAAAAAGCCATAGCATCGTAAAAGGCTTTGGGGTGGTCCTCCTGATATACCAGTTCCCACTGCTCCCCTTTATTCGTAGATCGGTAAAGTAATGTAGGGGATCCAATACTCAATAAAAATACAGCCTCCTTAGTAACTGCAATAGCTCTAAAATGGGGCACCAAGGTATCTGCCTTGATGCTATCTATGGTCCAATGGTTTCCACCATCTTCCGTATAGCCATAGTGACCTTTAGATCCAGCAAACCAAACGGTTTTTTCGTTCACTACTTCCAAAGCGCGAATACTGGAATTAAAGGGATGAGTTGTTTCTATTAAGAAATCTCCAGAACTGGAGGGTACGTGTTGACAAGAAAATAACAAAAAACCAATAGAAAGAATCAGCAATCCCTGCTTCATGCAACTTGGGGGTTAGCGCAAAACATCAAACATTCTCGAATACTTGATGGTAAAGCTGCGATTATCAATTCTCGAATCACCTCGGGTCTCATTATATACAAGGAATAAGCCTGTGTTGGCTTGTTGCAGCCAGCCAAAACGAATATTAGCCGACCAAATATCAGCCACACTATTGTATTGGACCAGGCTCTGAGTAAACACTCTCGGAGTAAATGAATAGGACAATCGGCTGCCAAAAATGTGGGTGGTAAAATCCCCTTCCGGTAGATTTATATCATTACGCCTATAAGTAAACTCAGAAGAAAATTGATCCCCTCCCCTTACTCTCAATGTAGCGCTGTTAGCATACCTTTCACCACCAAAAAAGCCACCCAAAATAGATCTTGTGCTTACCGAAACAGCTTTACTCTGGTTAGTTATAAAAATTATTTGCGCCTCTGCATGATCATAGGTTCCTTCGGGCACAAATACTCCATCAGATATTTCAAAAGCATCTCGCACGCCCTCTGTGGTAATGTTGATTCCAGTGTGCACCTCAAATCCACTCTTCCATTCCCAATGGTTGTCTATATGCAAAAAGCTGGTTCTTAAAGAACCATCAAAATCCCAGTAGCTGCGATATGAAATATGGGGTCGGAACTCTAGAAATGGAGATTCCTCATTCTTAGGTCGCAACTGGTAGAATAGCAAAAACTCAGGCTTTCTAAAAGCCTCCCTAGACAAAAATCCTACTTCCGGATTAAAGCCCTCTCCTACTTGAGTATAACCAAAATTAGCGATCCATCCATTCCATTGATACCGTGTCTCTATTTTAAAAGCATGCTCTTGGTCATCGATCCCGGGAGTTGTTGACCGAGAGTAGAAACCGGTGACTTGGGCCTTCCTTCCCAGCGCCAGCTTTCCATCAGCGGCAAAGGTTCGGTTGTAGTCATCTTCCAGATCGCCTAAACCCTCTCTATTGATAAAAGCCGCTCCCACCGATGAACGACCTTTGAACTGATGATTTACTCGGGCTACCGTAAAGTTATTTTTTTGAATGACCTCGTCTCCGTTACTTACATCATCTGTAAACATGCTCAACAGGCCTACGTTGGTATGGTTGATCTTACCTGAAAGCCGTGCGCCACCAATAATAGGTACAAGTTGACCGTCATCGCCAATTCCAATGCGCCGACTGAAAAAGAGATCCACTTCACCCGGACTGCCCACGCTAAACAAGCCAGCATTCTCTAAAAAAAATGGACGTTTTTCAGGAAAGAATAGATTGAACCTATCAAGGTTTACCTGCTGTTCATCTACCTCCACCTGGGCAAAGTCAGTGTTGTAGGTCAGATCCAAAGTCAGGCTTGGTGAAACGCTAAATTTAACATCTGCCCCAAACTCCGCGTCCCATTCCGTTTCAGAAGGCTCAACTGTAAAGTCCCTTGACACCTGCCCTAACACATAGGGAATCACCTTCAGATTACCGGGGCTCTTTAAGTTGAGGCCAGTAAGGGTACCTGCCAAAGAAAGGCGGTTCATATTGAATTCTATGGGAATGGGAGACCAGTAAGCAACCTCATTGGTCTTGCGAATGTTACGGCGAAAGTTTACCCCCCAAACCTGATCCTCACCAGAAGAAAAACGCAAAGTGCGAAGGGGTATAGCAAATTCTGCACTCCATCCGTAGTCGCCTACCTGGGTTTTTACTTCCCAGGAAGCATCCCAGTTGAGATTGAAACCGCCGATCATACCTCCTTGCTGCCGGTTCTGATTAAAGTTTCCCTGCCCCTCGTTATCTACTTGGGCATCATACTCAACCCCCATAGAATTAGTGCCAAACACAAACCCATTTTGATTGTCTTTGTAAGTGTCAAGGATAAATAGAATGGCATCAGTATTGTCTAAAGAGCCATCCCTGCGAGCGTCTGTGACTACCAGCCGCTTCGGTGCTGCATCATAACAAACTACTCCTACGTAAAAAGTCTCGGCACTATATCCAATCCTGATCTCGGTTTTTTCTGAAGCCGGCGCTCCTGCATGTGGTCGAGCCTGCCATAGATCGCCAATCGGGTTAAGTCCTTGCCATACAGCATCATCCAACACTTCACCATCAATCACAGGTTCCGAGTCAAACACTGTCGCTTGAGCCGAAGGGCGTTCATTTGCAGCAGCCACAGGTGGACTGTTTTGCGCCTGGAGTAATCCACAAAAGGCCATAAACCCGAAGACCGATCCAAAGTGTCTGTAAAGTAGCATGCCTTTGATCGCAGTAGTAAAATTCAGGCTGTAAAGATAGCGATTATATTATTTAGGTGATGCCTTTTTGTAAGGCCTGTGTACAACTCAAGGTGAATAAGTGGTGAAGCAAGCTGAATCTGTCACTACTTAAAACTTTGCCTATTGCTATGAAGAGCTTGACCCGGTATATGCCAGCGTTGCAAAAGTGCCAGGTTTTCCGATTTATAATTAGATGCTATCCAATTTGATGGCTACTC
>JBPCUG010000401.1:0-6916 GCA_051011275.1 Cyclobacteriaceae bacterium
CGACCTGATAGTAATTGGATCACATGGACATGGATTACTTTTCCACGCCCTAATTGGCAGTGTATGTGAGGGGGTATTGAAACATACCAACATTCCGTTGCTGATTATACCAGAGCGAAAATAGCAGGCACAAATATTTAAAAATCAGCCTCTTATGATGACCAAAATCATCATAACCCGTGATCTAGATCATACAAACTTAGCAAGTGCTTTCGGAAATTAGAAGTTGTAAAAAGTCAAAATTTTATAAACATAAAATTAAAACAACATGAAAAAAAATATGGGTAACACCGATCGTGTTTTGAGGATTGTAATAGCGGCAGTAGTAGCCTTGCTATACTTCACCAACGTTATCAGTGGCACTTTGGCCATTGTTTTATTCGTCTTAGCAGGCATTTTTATTCTTACAAGTATTGTAGGTCTCTGTCCGTTATATTCTCTTTTTGGGATTAGTAGTTGTCAAGTCAATAAACATGGTAGCACCTAGTTTAGATTAAGTTAAGTTAGGGAATCAGGCATCCTAAAAACGGGGGTGCCTGATGTTTTTCAAATTTTTAATTTTATTGCTGTGATCAAACTCGATCCTATTTCTAAAATAATGAGTGCCACCTTGCACACAGTTGGCCCAGATGATAACTTTTTAAAAGTAAAGGAAGTGTTCCATCGTTATCCGTTACGTCATGTATTGGTGGTTGAAAATTCCAAACTTCTGGGCATGATCAGTCGTACGGATTTCATGCGGATTACCTATGGGGCTTCTCTTTCGGAAAAGGGAGAAGAAGAGATCAATGAATTAATTTATAAGACACTTACTGCCAAAGAGGCAATGACCAAGAATCTTGTGACCGCTAGATCAGATACATCCATTGAAAAGGCTGCCAAGATACTAACGCAAAACGCCGTACATGCCCTGCCCGTAGTTGATCATGGCAAACTGATGGGTATTGTCACTACCACCGACCTGTTGGGCTATTTGGTCGTGCACGCCAGCTAGCAGCAACTACTGTGCAATCACTTCTGTTTTGCAGAAACTAAACTTGAACGATCATGACAAAAAGCTTACTAGTCTTCCCTTATAATAAAATTGAAACCAAAAAAGTTATGGAGCTTGGCTGCCGAATATTGGCTATGCACCCAGATCAACTTTAGTGAGGTGCAATAGCCATCAAGAACACGCCCTAGAGAGGCAACAGATCAAAACACGAGCTGTGCCTGAAGGTGGCTAGTATTCGATAGTGGAACTATTGGGATAAAAAACTAATTAGTAAAGCAGTTTACTATATTTCTAATTTTGAGATGCTTTTCGGGGCTTGATGTAAATAAACCAGTACACTAAACCTACTAATACTACGCCTCCAATCATATTCCCGATTGTTACAGGGATAAGATTTACTACTAAGAAGTTAGACCAGGAAAGGGTAACGTAATCAACTGGAGTCGCATCGATCACAGCCCAAAAGTCAGGTGTAGCATAATCCTTCACCAATAAACCTGCCGGAATAAAGTACATGTTGGCAACGCTGTGCTCAAACCCTGCCGCAACGAAAGCAGTAATAGGGAAAATAATTGCTAGCACTTTGTCGGTAGTAGTTCGGGCGCTATAACAAAGCCACACGGCAAGACATACCAAGGCATTGCACAAGATCCCTAAGGCAACACCTTCGGCAAAACCTAGCTTACATTTAACTGAAGCTATCTCCAAAGCATTTTGACCAACTGCACCCTGGCCAAATTTGTATTGTCCAGCAAAAAATACAATTAGTACAGTTCCTAAGGCGCCTATAAAATTACCAATATATACGATTACCCAGTTCCTTAGCAACTGTACCGTTTTTATCCTCTTTCCGGCCCATGCCATCACGATCAAAGCGTTACCGGTGAATAGCTCTGCTCCACCCACTATTACCAGGATCAGGCCTAAACAAAAGACCAACCCGCCTAGGAGTTTAATCAATCCATAAGGAATAGCCCCCTTCAACCCTGCGGTCACACTGGTTGCAAAAACAGCACCCAAGGCAATAAATGCTCCAGCCAACACTGCCAGAACCAACAAGCTGATTACATCTAAATTGGCTTTTCTAACCCCCGCTCTTTCGGCAAGTTGAGCCATCTCCGAAGGAAGAATGGGATCGAGCTGTACTTTAGTACTTTTCGGTGGTTGGTTCATGTAATAGGTACGAGAGATCAGAACGAAGTCACACCCTTTTTATATGACTAGTCCAAACTGGCGAAGTGGCATGATGGGCTAGATCCTCGGCTACACTTCCACTAATTATATGGGCGAGTCCCTTTCTGCCATGGGTTCCCAAAGCGATAATACTATTCGGCCGATTGCTGGTAAATTTGATTACACCCTCCTCCTCTGTAGCAGCATGAATAAAGCTTTGATCACAGTTTCGCAGTCTATATTTTTTGATAAAATTGTTCATCAGCCCTTTGTCCGCTTCATCAGCGGGTAGGTCGTTGGCGGTAATCACTTTCAAAACGTGAATACGAGCGTCAAGCATTTGCTGTAATTCACTAAGCTCTGCCATGACAGGTGGTTCTTCTTCACGTAAGTTGGTAGCAAAGACGATCTCTCTCAAGTCAGACAAATAGACACGTCGCTTTACTGTGATCACGGGGCACCCGGCCTCACGAACCACTTTTACGGTGTTGGAACCAACTCCTTTTTCATACCCTCCTTCGGTTCCCATTACTATTAGATCCTGGACCCCAGTTACAATATTTTGGGATACACTGGTATTTTCATCGCCAATATGTACATCGATCTTTATTGGTATTTGTTGGTAGCGCTTGGCCATTTGCTCCATTTGGCCTTTGGTTCCTAGTATAAGTTATTTTATAAAGGTATTTTCCTCAGGCTCTTCCAGGTCGATTTGGCCGGACGTATTTAACAACACTCTTTTGGGGTGCTCTACAATATGAAGCAGTCGTACCTCGGCATTGGTTTTCTCAGCTATTTGGCAAGCGAGATGTAATGCGTGGTAGGCTTCCTGCGAGAGATCAGTGGGTACTAAGATCTTTTTCATGATTCTACTCCTTTAATGATCTCAAGCCCGTTATGCATCTGATATTTTACAATAATCGACCCCTAAGAGGCTTGAGGCAATTCAAAATTAATATCAGTATCAAAGCTCACCTGCTCTACGGCAAAGTCGCGCAAGAAACTTCTTAACGCCTCTCTCTCTTCGTCGCTCTGCGCTTCTAGATTGCTTTGGCGAAGATTTTCTTTGAGAGCTTGCAATTGCATTTCTCTTTGCTGCTCGAAGGTGTGTTTGGTTGCTATTGTTTCCATGACACAGTTTTTACATTAAAAAAGATGCTCTTAATGACTGAAAAACGATTAAGTAACCTTTTTAATAAAATAAAATTAGGACATGAGGTATTACTGCAAAATGACATATCACCATGTCTTGTAATGACCTTTGTCATGGTCCGACAAGGCTACATATAAAGTATCGTTACCAAAGTGCTAACATTAATCGCCTATCCTGTTAGCGACTAATTTAAATAATTCATCATTCGTCGAATATATCTGTGTGAGTAATATCATTACAGCCAGTGATTTATGTCACTGCTCCGAATTCTGCAACTTCATAAATTGGCCAAGAAGAGAAGAGAACCAGTACCAGTACTAGAAGCCGCGATCTGAATATCCGTTTGCGATTTTTTTTAAAAATCTAACCTGATGGGTCATACTAAAAAAGATCTAACCTTACCCGCTGACCTAAAAAGCCATAGCATGGGTACCGGAGCATTACGCACTCAAAGACCGCTTTATTTGGATATGCTTCCTCCGTGTAATCATGCTTGCCCAGCCGGAGAAGATATTCAAGCTTGGTTGGCCTTGGCGCAAGCTGGGAAATACGAACAGGCCTGGCAAGTTTTAATCGCGGATAATCCATTTCCAGCTATTCACGGAAGAGTATGCTATCATCCGTGCGAAGATAGTTGCAACCGAACAGGTATCGACAATGCCATCAGCATACATGCAGTGGAACGGTTTTTAGGAGACAAAGCACTAATTGAAGGCTGGAAAGTACGCATAGATGCTGAATTAAGTGGTAAAAAGGTTCTTATTATTGGTGGCGGACCAAGTGGTTTATCCGCGGCCTATCACCTTACGAGGTTAGGCCATCAAGTTGAGATCCATGAAGCTGGTCCTGTTGCTGGCGGCATGATGCACTTCGGTATTCCCGCATATCGTTTGCCTCGAAAAGAACTAAAACAAGAGGTGGAACGTGTCCTTGACATGGGAGTCAAAATCGTGCTTAATCATAAAGTTGAAGATGTGCTGGCTGAAAAAGTGGCTGGTAACTTTGATGCAGTGTTTGTAGCTGTGGGGGCGCATATCTCAAAAAAGATAGACATACCCAGCCGCGATGCCGGACAAATATTTGACGCACTCACTTTCCTCAAAAATGTGGAACAAGGAACGCCTCCTAAAATAGGCAGGCGCGTAGCGGTTTACGGTGGTGGCAACACAGCCATGGATGCTGCTAGAACCGTACAACGCCTTACCGGCCATGAGGCATTGATCATTTATCGTCGAGACCGGGAACACATGCCAGCCCATGATTTTGAGGCAGCGGACGCCTTGGAAGAAGGGGTTAAAATCAATTGGCTACGTACCATCAAAGAAATAGACCGCACCACCTTTAAAGTAGAGGTGATGAAGATTGAGAATGGCCGTCCCGTACCAACTGGCGAATTTGAAACCTTGGAAGCTGACGCATTAATATTGGCGTTGGGACAGGACACCGACACCGGGTTTTTAAAAAATTTACGGGGCATTGAATTTAAGAACGATGGGACGGTTGTAGTTGGTGAAGATATGATGACTGGTCACGAAGGAGTCTTTGCCGGTGGGGATATGGTCCCCAGCGAACGGACTGTTACTGTAGCAGTAGGGCATGGGAAAAAGGCAGCTCGCCATATTGATGGCTATTTGCGGGGAAAGCCTTATAAAAAAGCAATTGCACATCCCATAGTTGGCCCTGAACGCTTGCATATCTGGTATAAAACCCATGCACCACAACAGACCCAAACAGAATTACCCCCGGTTCAAAGGACCGATGGTTTTGATGAAGTGGTGGCAGGGCTTTTAGAAGATGAAGCACTATTTGAGGCCCAACGATGCCTATCCTGTGGCAACTGTTTTGAGTGCGATGGTTGCTATGCAGTTTGTCCAGAGGATGCTGTAATAAAATTGGGGCCAGGAAATCGATATCGTTTTAACTATGATCAATGTACTGGTTGTAAGGAATGTTATGAGCAATGCCCATGTCACGCAATTGAAATGATCCCTGAACCTAAAGATTGATCATGACTGAAAACAATAAGGTCGTAACTATTGATGGCAATGAAGCTGCCGCTTATGTAGCCTACCGGGTAAATGAGGTTTGTGCCATTTATCCTATTACTCCCTCCTCTCCCATGGCCGAGTTGGCTGATGCCTGGTCGGTAAAAAGGGTTAAAAATATTTGGGGAAATATTCCTGAGGTAATTGAAATGCAAAGTGAAGGCGGTGCTGCAGGAGCGGTACACGGTGCACTGCAGACCGGGGCCTTGACTACCACTTTTACTGCTTCGCAAGGTTTGATGCTTATGTTGCCTAATATGTATAAGATCGCTGGGGAGCTTACTCCGGCGGTATTTCATGTGGCGGCCCGATCGCTAGCAGCACAGGCACTTTCAATATTTGGTGATCATAGTGATGTTATGGCCACCCGTCCCACGGGTTTCGCTCTATTGGCATCCGCCTCGGTACAGGAGGCTCATGATATGGCACTAATCGCACAAGCAGCTACCTTAAGATCACGGGTACCTTTTGTCCACTTCTTTGACGGCTTCCGCACCTCACATGAAGTGAACAAGATCACTTTGCTATCCGATCAGCAAGTCAGGGCAATGATCAATGATGAATGGATATTTGCCCACCGAGAAAGAGCTTTGAGCCCGGATAGACCATTTGTAAGGGGAACAGCCCAAAATCCCGATGTTTATTTTCAAGCCAGAGAAACCGTAAACCCCTTCTACTTTCAGACTCCAGCTATTGTAGAGGAGACAATGGATCAATTTGCCCAGTTGACTGGACGAGTTTACCAGTTATTCAATTACTTCGGTGACCCGAAAGCAGAAAAGGTGATAATAATCATGGCTTCCGGATCTGAGACAGCGGTCGAAACTGCTCAGACACTGGTCAAATCAGGAGAAAAAGTGGGAGTGGTCCAAGTGCGTCTTTACCGACCATTTTCTAAAGATCATTTGCTAAAAGCACTACCCGATACGACTAGGTCCATAGCTGTACTTGACCGGACGAAAGAACCAGGAGCCGATGGGGAACCACTTGATAAGGATATAGTGACCAGCTTGACAGAGGCATATCGCGATAGCCAGATCAAAAATTTACCCAGTGTTATTGGTGGCCGATATGGATTGTCGTCTAAAGAATTCACTCCGGGAATGGTAAAAGGCATTTATGACGAATTAGAGAAAGACCGACCCCAAAACGGATTCACCATTGGTATCAATGATGACCTAACAAATACAAGTCTAAACTACGATCCGGAATACAATATTGAACCGCAAGAGATGACTCGAGCTCTCTTTTTTGGTTTGGGAGCAGACGGGACAGTAGGAGCTAACAAAAACAGTATCAAGATCATAGGAGAAAATACCGAGCTTCATGCCCAGGGCTATTTTGTTTATGACTCTAAGAAGTCGGGAGCCCAAACAGTCTCT
This sequence comes from Cyclobacteriaceae bacterium, assembly GCA_051011275.1. Lineage (GTDB taxonomy): Bacteria > Bacteroidota > Bacteroidia > Cytophagales > Cyclobacteriaceae > JBPCUG01. The sequence goes on from JBPCUG010000401.1 coordinate 6,748, forward strand.
CATCTAAGGTTTGGGAGAACGCCTATCAAGGCTCCTTATCTTATTCACCAGGCTGATTTTGTGGCCTGCCATAGATTCAATTTTATAAACCGAGTGGAGATGCTGAACGCAGCCCGATCCGGGGCGACATTTCTTCTAAATAGCCCTTTCAGTTCCGATCAGGTTTGGC
>JBPCUG010000402.1:0-5075 GCA_051011275.1 Cyclobacteriaceae bacterium
CTTTGCCGATCAGGCTTTTGGCCTGGTCCATAAGCACCGCATCAGATGATTCGATGGCATCTTGCCGGCAGGTGAGCTCAAAATAATGATGGCTATCGATGGCCTGATGAATGCTGAGCTGTGAAAAGTTGGCAATTTCCTGGCCATTGATCTCAATATAGGTTTTTGATTGAAGTGCCATAGTAGTTCTAATTCTTGGTTCTTAGTTATAGTTCTGGTATTCGTTTCAGTGTAACTGAGTTGCTTTTCTGGATTATTCAAGTAGCAACTATGTAGTGTGGCCCAAGTTCAAAAAAATAGAGGGTCATAGTGCCAAAAAAACGATTATAAAAGTTAGGCAATGTTGGAATAAGAGTCAACCGTTTTTACAATTAACAGTTAACTACAAGGGGCAAAAAGTATGATCGGCAATACCTACGATTAATTTTATACTTAGCAATTGGATATGCTAGGTTGATAGTTCAGATTGAAACACTTCCCAGGCTTTTTCCGCCATTTTGTCTACTAATGTTTCCATAAAATAGGTTCCCGCAACCGGGTCCGCTACCTTATCAAAATGGCCTTCTTCTATTAGAAGATTGGTAATATTCAAAGCCATCCTTCGTGAAAATGCATTGGGTTTTTGCAAGCCTTGATCATGGGGAGTAACGCTCAACAAATTGCAACCTCCCAGAATCGCCGCCATTGCTTGCCCCGTATTGGATAGCATGTTATCATGCACATTTTTCGGATCTCTGGTATTGACACTTGTAACTGCCTGGATCTGAACGTCGCTAGGTTTATAATCCAATAAGCCATAATGAAAAACAATTTGATGCCAGAGCATTCTCAATACCCGTAATCGCGCCATTTCTCGAAAATAGTCTCGACCCAAATGAACTCTAAAAAGAACCTGGCTAAAAAGACCTTCGAGATTGTACTTTTGATCGATAAGCACATCAATAATTTGTACCGCACTGGCCAAAAAATTGCCAATACTCAGCACCAATGGCGTACCGGACACGCTTTCCAGCACCAGCGCCTTATAACCTGGCAGTGAGTGCAAAGTAGAGAGCACTTCCAATTGATCGGGTATGGATTCGCAATGGATATACCCGTTTATCTCATTCGAATCGTATCCCTGTTGAGTAAAATATTTCAACAATTTCTCAGCGCAACCGAGCTCACCTTCGGGCAACGAAAACCCCACGGTAATATGAGGTAGTGATATACCCTCTAAGAGTGTTTTTAAATTTGAGGGATTAAAATCTTGTGTGATCTGAAACTCAATTCCGCTTGCGCCGTGATTCAAAGCTTCCAGCGCGGCTTGGTTACCTGTTTCTGCATCAGTTACCACCACCAGCGCTAGATTTACCCACCGGCGCGGCGCAGGTACCCAGTCACTTTCCGTTTGCAACTGATTTTGGTAACCTTGCAGATAACTTACTGCAGGTCGCACTTCCTCATTGTAATAGGGATCCAAAGTCAGTCCACCTGGAGTTTCCCAGATCAACTTTTCATTAAAGGAGGCTCCCTTTAGGTCTTTAGTTGCCAACTCTTTCCATTTAGATTTACTCATGGACTCGAATGAAGAAAAAGTGCGATCTTGACTCATAGGTTAAGCGCTTAGATCGGTAATTAGTTGCTGCAAAATCTTTTGTGCTGCTCGGGCGATTACTGTGCCTGGTGCAAAGATATCCATTACACCCGCTTGATATAAGAAAGCGTGATCGTTGGGAGGGATCACACCTCCAGCTACTACCTTTATATCTTCTCTTCCAAGTTCTTTCAATTTGCTTAGTAGCTTGGGTATCAGTGTTTTGTGGCCTGCAGCTAAAGAAGAAATTCCTACTAAGTGTACATCATTTTCTGCAGCTTGCAAGGCTACCTCCTCGGGAGTTTGGAACAGGGCACCGATATCCACGTCAAACCCCAGGTCGGCAAAACTCGTGGCGATCACCTTGGCGCCCCGGTCATGGCCGTCTTGTCCCATCTTGGCTACCAAGATCCTGGGTCGCCGCCCATCCAACGCAGCGAATTGGTCTGATAGTTCTCGGGCTTTTAGGAAGTCAGGATTATGGGCCGCTTCACGTGAGTAAACTCCTGACACAGTCCGCGTCACTGCTTTATAGCGGCCAAATACCCTTTCCATGGCCTCAGAGATTTCCCCTAAGGTTGCTCGCTCTCTGGCTGCCACTACTGCCAAGGCTAATAGATTCTCCTTCTGGTGATGTGGATTGTTTTCTTTGTTTTGAGCACATGTAGTAAGTGCATCCAAGGCGGCTGTTACCTTATCCTGGTCACGCGCTGCCTTCAGCTCTTGAAGCTGTTCTATTTGCGATTTTAGTACAGCTTGGTTGTCCACCTCCAAAAGCTCGATCTCCGAGGGTTGGTCGGTAGTGTACTTATTAACACCGACGATGGTGTCTTTTCCACTATCAATGCGTGCCTGCCTTTTGGCTGACGCTTCCTCGATACGCATCTTGGGGATACCCTTTTCAATGGCTTGAGCCATACCTCCCAATGCCTCCACTTCCTGAATTAAGTCCCTCGCCCTCTGCACTAGTTGATCGGTGAGAAATTCCACATAGTAGCTTCCTCCCCAAGGGTCGACCACTTTGGTCACCTTAGTATCATTTTGTATTTGCTTTTGCGTGTTACGTGCAATTCTTGCGGAAAAATCGGTAGGTAAAGCTAATGCCTCATCTAGAGAATTGGTGTGCAACGATTGAGTGTGTCCTAGAATAGCAGCCATCGCCTCGATATAAGTCCGGGTTACGTTATTGAAAGGATCCTGCTCGGTAAGCGACCAACCGGAGGTTTGGCAGTGCGCCCGAAGGGCCATGGATTTGGGGTTCTCAGGCTTGAACTGGCTTATCAATTCCGCCCAAAGCAAGCGGCCGGCACGCATTTTTGCTATTTCCATAAAGTGATTCATGCCAATGCCCCAAAAGAAGGATATCCTAGGAGCGAAATCATCGATAGCAAGCCCCGCCGATAATCCGGTGCGCACGTATTCCAAGCCATCCGCTAAGGTATAGGCCAACTCTAGATCACTAGGAGCTCCGGCTTCAAGCATATGGTAACCACTTACACTTATGGAGTTGAACTTTGGCATATGATCCGCGGTGTAGGCGAAAATATCGGCGATCAATCGCATGCTGGGCTTAGGAGGATAGATATAGGTGTTGCGCACCATAAACTCCTTTAAGATGTCATTTTGAATGGTGCCCTTCAATTGTTCTAGGGAAACTCCTTGCTCTTCAGCGGCAACAATGAAAAAAGCCATGATCGGGATCACTGCTCCATTCATAGTCATGGATACAGACATTTGGTCTAGAGGAATGCCTTCAAACAACGTCTTCATATCCAGAACAGAATCAATCGCCACTCCGGCTTTTCCTACATCACCCTCAACTCGAGGATGGTCCGAATCATAACCCCGATGTGTAGCTAGATCAAAAGCTACAGATAAGCCTTTCTGCCCCTCTGCCAGGTTACGCCTATAAAAGGCATTGGACTCGGTGGCGGTACTAAAACCTGCATACTGGCGAATCGTCCAGGGGCGCGTGACATACATGGTACTATAAGGTCCCCGCAAATAGGGAGGCTGGCCGGCACCAAAACCTAAGTGCTTAAGTGGGGCGATATCTTTTGCCGTGAAGGCTGCAGGCACTGTAATCTGTTCGGCCGTTTGCCATGCGTCTGCTTGAGTAAGAGGGGGCTCGGGTATTTGAGCAATACGCTCTTTTAGTTCTTTAAAGGAAAGGTTGGCAAAGTCCGGCTTCATGGACAGCAATAATACATCAGAGAGAGAGCAAATAAAATCAAATAAGCGTATTTTTCAAGGCTGTTGGTACTACACCATGGTTACATTTTTTTCGCAACTATTAATATGGGTATATTGAGGTTGATAGCTGGATGAGCCAACATCATGACCTTTTACGATCTATCAAAAACAGACCGCCAAATGCTGGTTGAGAAAATCAATCAAGACATTCTTTCCAATCTTTCAGAAGGCCGCGACAAAAAGCTACTAAAATACTTTTCCGATGAAGATACCTACATTAGAAAAGCTGCTTACCAAAATGTAGGCAAAATATATTTAGGTAACGAGCGCCTAAAAAAAGTTATCGTGGCTAAACTTAGTGACCTACTCAATTCGCAGGAGGCCAAGATTAGACAAACCGCCATCAATGCAGCGGGAGAAATTGGCAAAACGCACTTCCAGACCGTGGAGGAATTATTTGATCAAGGACTGTTTGACCCACATCACTCGGTAAGAAATGCGGTGATTGGCTCCATGAAGAAGATGGGAGAGAAAAATCCAAAACCGGTACTAGCCTGGGCCAAGCGATATTTACATCATGAGAACAAGGAGATCAGAAGAGAAGTTTGTCATGGAATAGAGCTGAGAGGGCGGAAGTACCCACAGGATGTGCTTCCTTTGTTACGGGAGTTAGAGCATGACCCCACGGCAAGAGTTCGAAACACTTTGATCCATGTACTAGGGCAAATTGCCTACAAAAAAGGTTGTCTTCAAACAGTAGTAGCCGCTCTGAAAACCTGGGAAAACAAGGAGTTGGTATCAAAAGCACTGGACGAAATCGTGGATGTCCATGATCGTTATAGGAATTTTGCTGCTATGAGTCAGGAGGAAGCTATTGCGTATATTCAAAGGCATTATGAGCGAGCAGAAGGAAACTAGCTAACCGTAGACTCAGGAAATCTTGACCTGACCTCTTTTAAACCAAACGAATGGTCTGCAAATGACTATATATTAAGAACACTTACCATATCGCAATGAAGACGCAATTCCTTGTTTACATTATGTTCCTGATCCCCGTGTTGAGTCAGGCGCAAACAAAATCCGAGAATCTGTTTTATTTGGTGGATACACCGGAGTCGTTTGCAAGTTTCCAATCACATATTGACCAAATATCCATTGTTTGTCCCCAGACATTCTTGGTCAGCAAAGAAGGTGTGATCACTGGGATGGTAGATCCTCGAATCCTTAAAATTGCCAAAGATAACCAGGTGAGGGTAATGCCGCTTATTGTAAATAAAGGATTTAATCAACAACTGCTTCATGAGAT
>JBPCUG010000403.1:0-3449 GCA_051011275.1 Cyclobacteriaceae bacterium
GTACTGACGTGTCTGGCGCCAAAACAACTCAAATCTCCATACCCCTGATCATCGGTGAAAATTACTATAAAATTAGGAAGGCTTATGTTAGATTCTCCGGCTGAATCATTGCCTTTTGGGGCACAACCTGTAAGCAAGAGGAGCCATCCGAACATAATAAAAATTCCTAAATAATTTTTCATAGGATGATTGCTTTACCGATCCGCCCCTAGGGGCAATCCTCTTTATTCATTCTTTTCAACTTCAAATTCAATAATCTGTCCTGATTCTAGGCGTTTCGCATCTTCAAATTCTACCTGCCCATAGCCATTCAGGGCAAAACTATTTAAGCTTAAATCTCCATTTAGCGAACTCAGACGCACTGATTTGGTTGCTTCACTGCCTGTTATTTCCACCATACCATACTGATAGCCATTTGACCAAAAGTACCTACCTGGTTTGTCATTAAAATTCATAGATTTATCGACTGCCGAATAATTAAAACCGGTCATTGCAAGGACTCCTCCCCAGGCAATCATTGACCGTGCATAGTGGTTGCCATATTCTGCTTCATTGAATGGGTTTCTATTCAATCCATCATACCGGTTTCTTATATTTCGTATGCATTTCAGTCCATTGTCGATCTGTCCTTCATACAACATGCCAATGGCCGCTGTATACTCAAATCCTGTCATTACTTCAGTAAAATACGGGAAAGGGGTGGTTGGTCGTTGACCGGGGTATCCGGCCATCAGGAGTGCCGCTTCGTCACCCAGCGCATAAGAGCGCATGAAATTGGCGTGTTCCTGTAAAGTCTCCCGATAATTATATTTCATGATAGCGTCATGGGTTTTCTTAATATTTTCTTCAGCGCCCAGATAACCCAAGCCGACTATGTGGGCCATCAACTGTCCAATCAGTTGCTCCACTAGAACTCCTTTTCCTAACTGGAAATCAGGTTTAGTCAGGTCTTTCGAACCCATTCCAACCATCAGGCTGGGCGCCACTTTATCCGCTGACATGGGGGGACGTACGTCCTGTTCGTAATATTCACCGTTGAATAGGTTGGCGTCCATCCATTTTGAACCATTGTCATACAATTGCCGGCATTGGGCGGCAAATTCCTTTTCTCCCTGGTATTGAGCCATCTCTTCGCATGCCCGCAATGCACCCAGATACCAAAAGCCCATTTGAGGATTGGGTCCGAAATACTCTACGTCCATAGTATTGTGCTGCGAGCCCTCCATTACACCATCTTTATCGGCATCCCAACCTCCCGGTATCCAGCTAAATTCCAGCGATTTCCTGACTTTTGGCCAGTATTTCCTGAGAAAATCATCGTCACCAGACAATTGCCATTCACGGTAAAACTTCATAATGCTGCCCATTTGTCCATCGGCTGCAGGAAGTCCCCATTTTTGACCATATTCCTGTAGTGGCAGGTACACCCGAAAACTCATCAACCCCTGATCGTCCGTTGCATATCCGAATTCCACGTCCCGCATGGTTTTTGCAAGGTCGCCAAATAAGAATGCCGTGGTTTGTTCATAATTCCAGACATGGGTACATGATCCAAAACACGCCCCTTCTTTTTCGAAATTTCCTTCCCAACCTAATAACTGTCCGTCCCTGATTCTAAAAGCCAGCTGAGTGCGTAAATGTGCTAAATTGAATAACGCTGCTTCTTTCACTACTTCAGGAACATCGCTTTCTATAAAAGCATTAACGAACGTTTTGGTCTCTGCTTCAAGCCCGGCTAACCGGGGCAATGTTTTTACCAGCACATCCCAGGAGTCCGTGTATTGGGTTGTGTAGTAGTTTCCCACCACTGCATCTATTTCATTGGTCCAACCGCCACTCCAGGCCGGCCGATTAGGAAAATGCCAGGTTATTAAAAATTGAAAGTTCTCCGTTTGATGAGGTTGGATGGTGGTTCTTACTGCCAAAGAACCCACCGGGGCATCTTCACCATTTTCAGGCCTGTTTTCTAGTAACCCATTATCGGTGAAATCATCCCAATAATCCAAAGAGGCACTCCCCCATTGCATGGCTTTCCAGCTTGTACGGTGAGAAATCTCTTTATCACTGGTTGTGGCCAAGCTTAAAGTTCCCCATTGCTCGCTGTCCTTAGCTACTCCATTTGAAGTATAGTGCAAACCTTTCAGCTCTACTGACTCCCTGTAAGTATTAATATTTTCCTTTGCCTTACCTTTCAAGCCGTCATGCCCAATGAAATTTTGGATAGTTCCACTAATCGAAACAGTTAAGGGTTTGTTACCTTTGTTGGTCACTTTATAATTTAACACCGCTATAGGGATACTGCTATCATCGGCGTTTCCAGGAATTAGCGGGTTAAAAGCACCGACTACCACCTCTATGGGTAGGCCCGGATCGGTCAGCAATGCTTCACCAAATGGATAGGCTGTCCTAAATGTAGCGGAACCGAATCGTGGTAAGCCGTGATTGGCCAACACCGATCCCTGACTGCCTTCAAAGTCAGCTTCAGATAAAGGTCCCTCTAAAAGGCGAGCTGTTTTGGTGCTTCCATCGTCCAAATAAATAGCGAAAAATGGTGTGCGCTGATCCCGTGGTTCGTTAACCAACCAGGGGTTAAATCCTTTGGCGGGCCTGTTCATAATTTCCCAATCCCTCAAACCTCCTCGACCGGTCAAAGAGACCGTTCCTGTGCCTATACCTCCAATGGGCATGGCAATCCGTTGCACGTGATCCTCATCATACCGCTTTAATACCGGCCATTCTGAAGGAGCCTCATTATTTCCTAGATCGGTGGTGGATGGTTCGCTGATTTGAGCTCTATCCTGGCAGGCCCACATTAGGTTTAACAGGAATAGGGAGATCATTAAAGATCCAGTATGAAAGAACTTATCCATAAGCCTTGGCCGCCGGAGCAGGTGTTTTTGTATATTAGTGGGGTCCTCTCGTTCGGGTTTTAACATTTCGCATCTATTTTAGAACTTGTGTTTAGCTGCAGCCATCCCTGCAGGTTCATTTTATTTTGATCCCATCATCACTTCGACATGATGGATTTGGTTATCTTCATGGGCTGAAATAAGATTGCCCCTTATTTTTTTACCATCCACTTTTATCCATTTAATCCCGGAACTCACATTTTGAGGGTTCCTCACCTCTACCTCATATACTGCACCTCTAAAAGGTCTTCTAACTTCGAACCCATTCCAATCACCAGGTATTTTTGGATCGATTCTCAACCCATCCCATTCGGCCCTTACTCCCAAAATATAATTCACATAGGCGTACCACATCCATCCTGTACCCTCTCCGAAACACCAGTGAAATTGGCCTTCACCTTTGCGCAGGTGGTCAGGCCCGATATAATTCTCTGGATAGACATATGGTTCAAGCAAGTAGGTATCTACATCCTGGCTACGTACTGCTAAACTTGTTTTTTGATATAGCTCGTTGGCAAGATCTACTTTGTTGCACATAGC
>JBPCUG010000404.1:0-5035 GCA_051011275.1 Cyclobacteriaceae bacterium
GAGCTAGGCTTTCCCACTACTACCAAAAATATCCATCTGTTCACCCACAACCTGGGTTACTGCTTGCCTTACTTTCTGTATCATTAAAGGATAGTCATCATATGTGTCTCCAGCTCCAACTATGTAGTCTGAAGTGGCAGCAAGGGCAACCTGGGACATGCCAGTAAAAAAGTTGATCTTGGAAATTCCCAGGCTAATGGAATGCCTAAAATCTTCTTCAGAAATTCCCGACCCACCATGCAGCACCAAAGGGATCCCGGTTGCCTCCTTTAATGTCTCCAGCCGTTCAAAATCAAGGTCAGGTTCCCCTTTGTATTTACCATGGGTATTGCCAATAGCTACCGCTAAAGAATCCACACCAGTTTCTTGAACAAAAATTTTCGCTTGCTCCACATCAGTATATTTATTCGGATCAGGCTCCCCATAAAGCGCTCCACCTTCGACGCCGCCTACTGCTCCCAGTTCAGCTTCAACACTTATGCTCTTTTTCTGGCACATGTTCACAACCTCTTTGGTCTGGTGAATGTTTTCTTCAAAATCCAAGTGGGATCCGTCAAACATGATATTGGTGAACCCATTGGCTATGGCTCTTTCAATGCCAGCAATTGTCAATCCATGATCCAGGTTTAAGACTATATCAACATCACTGCTTTCCGCAATAGCTCTGATGGCCGGGGTAATATGTTCTAAGCTCACGTAGGTGAAATGAGCTTCGGCGATATTCAGAATAACTGGTGAGCTTTTTTCAACAGCCGCGGAAGTTACAGCTTCCAAAAAGTTTAAATTGAAAATATTGAAAGCACCCACCGCATATTGTTGCTGATAGGCTTTTTCAAGGACAGGCTTCATGGAAACTAGCGGCATAATATTTTTTTCAGTTTAAGTCAATCAGGCAAGAGTAGCCCATCCGTTGGCTACCCGATCTTTTACCATATCCCACGGCGGGACACCACTACTAGCATCGGCTTGTTCTACACTACATGCACCAACAGCCGAAGCCATAGTTACCACTTCTTTAGGATTTAAATTTTTACTTATTCCAGCCAAAAAACCAGCTACCGCACAATCTCCAGCGCCAGTGGTTCCTGCCACCTCAACCTTATAACTTGGGACCACGATAGTTTGATCAAGCCATTCCTGCAAATCTTCAGGTTTGCCTAATCCCATAGCCTCCAGCCTACCCAGACGATCCGTGGTTTGTAAATAAATACCTTGCTCACCTAGCTTTATGACTACCATCGCCACACCCATCGCTAATACCTGGGTGGCAAGATCTCCTAACAATTCAGGATCGATGGCTGACCTTTCAGAGTTCTCCAAGCTTTGATACTTTTCAGGATAAAGCATAAAAAACAGCTCATCAAAGCTGGGTAAAAAAATGTCAACAAATGGCAAGCCTCCTCGTAGCCAATCACGCCAGTCTACTTGTCCCGCTTCACCATTAACATCAGGAAACGCCATATCCAAGGAGGTGGTTAGTCCCAAGCCTTTGACGCGGTCCATTAACCGTTGGAATTCAATCCCGCGGTTGGAATAGATCTGTTGCATTTCCGGAGGATATCCGAAGTGGAAAAACCGGGCTCCCTGCAAATCCTCGTCTTTAATATCATTGGCAGCAAAAGTGTGATTCGCTCCCGGTACATATAAAAAACTTCGATCAACATCAGGGGGATTCAAAACGATGGAATAAGAGGTAATCTCATCCCTAGATATGATCATTTTCTCAGTTAGCTTTTCTCCTTGTTGCTTTAAAATTTGCAGTATAGATTGGCCAAAAGTATCGCGGCCAATCTTGCTGATCAATCGGGTAGCAATTCCAAGTCTGTGAAGGGCTACCCCGGTATTAGCAACTGCTCCACCACTCGACAGGGCGTTGCTTTTTACTACTACACATTTTCCCGGAACTACCAAAGAAGAAAGGTCAATGATATCATCGCTGAACATTAGTATGACATCCAAGCAGATCTGACCTGCTACAATAATATCAATCCGCGATGGAGTTGATTGGCTCATCATGCATCTCAGTTATTAGGACTTTAAAGCGTGCGGTTATTTTTCGATTACCGTGGTGGTTACCTCAATATCCTTATTTGCTAAACTCTCAATTTTTTCTACTGCTGCTTTAATTTCATTCTGATCGGAATGAATAGTGTATTCAAGATTAAACGATCGGCTGGCTCCTGACTCTAGCACCGGGACCCGGCCGTATTTCCGCTCTACACTTCGGTTATGTGGGAAGCCGGTTCCCGGTTCCAAGCCGGTCACATAACCTTTACTATCCATGTTTTTCCATTGGGTAATATAAGGGAGTTGCTCAATCGAATAAGTAAAACTCACTGCTTTATCACCATTGGCATTCTGTAAAAGAAAATGCGCGTTTCCCTTGCTGTCAGCGGTGGGATATATACAATTTACCCGTTCAGCAATATCTAGTTCCGGGGCACTATATGAGCTCCAATTCTCCACGTCAGAAGCGGCAAAGTCATCGAAGGGAACCACCTTGCTTATTGTACCAAACAAACGGCTTCCTTCTTCCAACAATGGTGGCCCAAAATTGGCATGGTAAAGCACCATGAATTCCTCATCCTTAAGAGACCTATTTGTGAGCACATCATCGATCCTAAAGCTATTAGAACCGGGTTCGGTGGAGATCTCAGTCCACAACTCGAAATTAGGTCCATTGAACCAAACCTCGTTTACTTTACCTCGGATCCGTATTCTGTGAGGAGGGTCCTCGTCAATAATTAGCTCAACTTCAGAAGCTGGAATGTTGCCAATTTTACCATGCAAGGTAAGCATTCGGCCTTGATCCAAGCCAGGATGGCCGGCGAACTCCATGCCACAGCGTGTCATCCATTCATTAAAGCCATCTAGCCACCCCAAGCCATTATTCGCTTCAAGGTTTATGTAGGTAGGATTTACGATCTCCTTTACGGGAGAATCCCATCCCAGGGATATATCATCCATTTTAACCGAATAGATGCTCATACCACGAGTCGGAATAACAGAAAACTGAAGCAGCCCATTATCTACTTCGATTAGCTGCACGCCATCTTGCTTTCCGCCTTTGAGGTCAGATATTTTTACTGACCATCCCGATTCGCCTGCCAGCCCAAGGTCTGTAGCATTGATTGACCATTCGGAGACTGAAATATTACTATCCGCGCTGATCAATGTGGTTTTATATTCACGGTTTGTTTTATTGGATTGAGGCATTTGTGGTTGAGTACAGGATCCTAAAATGAGTAGTGAAAGAATGGAAAATAAAATGTATGTTCTATTCTGCGATTTCATCTTCTAAAGTGGAAGCACTATGAATAAATCTCTTCTATTTTTTTGCGCATCACAGAGGTGTCTACATCCACTCCTGACCAAAATTTGATCCCAATTTTTCCTTGATTGACCAGCATACCAACACCATCCAAGACGGTGCAACCTTGTGATTCAGCTTCTTTTAAAAATGGGGTATTTGGTGGGTTTACAATCAAGTCACAAACCACCATTCCTTCTTTGAGAGTGTCAACTGCCACCGGTACCCGAACCACATTTGGCGATAGACCGATGCTAGTGCAATTAATTACAATATCGGTGCCTGAAGGCACCTGGTAATCTCCCTGCCATAGTACCAGTTCCGTCCGAACCGAAGTTTTGTTTAACAGATCGATCAATCCTTCTCCTCTTTTCTGGCTTCGGTTAACAATTGTTATGCTTTCTGTTCCGGACAGTGCAAGTTCTACCGACACGGCTCGAGCCGCACCTCCGGCGCCAAAGATCACTACCTTCTTTCCATCAGGGTCCACAACAGATAGAAGCGATTCCAGGAATCCTTTTCCATCGGTATTTTCCCCGATGTATTTGCCATCTCTTTCCACTACACAATTCACTGCCTGCATAAGCTCAGCCGATTCTCCTAAGCCGTCAAGGTGCTGGATGATAGACACTTTATGGGGAATGGTGCAATTAAATCCTTTGTATCCCATTGCTTTTACACCTTCAAAAGCTTCTTTCAGCTTTTCTGCTGGCACATCGGTGGTGACATATCGGAATTTCATTCCGTGATGTGCAAATGCAGCCTCTACCATTGCTTCAGTGGGATTGTCCCAGACCGGAAAACCAAAGTTTCCGATCAGCTCCTTTTTAAAACTTACTTCCATGAAATATTTAGTTACAATTTTAAAATAGGACAAAAACTAAATACTACCAAGCTATAGCCAAGGGTGACAACGCTTTTATAAGTTTCACCCCCTGTTATGACTTGATTTTTCACCTAATCAGTCTGAAATTATCATTCAGCTTGATATTGAAATTGCTATTGAATTGGTATATTGAATGTTAATATTGTCCTTCATATGCCGGCCAAAGTAACATTTACCTTTCTAAGTTTCATTGCTGCCTGTCTCTTGATGCTTGGCAGTTGTAACTCCAACTATTCACCTGATGCTGAGTTAGGTGATCTTCCCGAAACTATAGATTACAATCTTCATGTGCAACCGATTCTTTCTGACCGTTGTTATAGCTGCCACGGGCCAGACGAGAATGCACGCAAGGCTGAACTGAGGTTGGATACGGAAGAAGGATTGTTTGGGAAAAGAAAAGAAGGTAACGTGCCGGTCCGGCCTAAAAGATTAAAAGAAAGCAGCCTATTTGATCGGATTGCCAGCCATGATCCGGAATTTCAAATGCCTCCGCCTGATTCCAAACTTTTAATAAATGAAAGAGAAATTGCAATTCTGGCCAAATGGATTGAACAAGGGGCGGAATGGAAACCGCATTGGTCATTTATCCCACCGGAAAAACCCGAGCTTCCTCAGGTAGAACAAACCAACTGGCCCTTAAACGAAATTGATAACTTTGTATTGGCTCGATTGGAAAGGGAAGACCTGAAGCCAAGCCCTGAGGCTGACAAGGAAATCCTGTTTCGTCGTTTGAGTCTTGACCTTACAGGTTTACCACCTTCAGTGCCGGAAATTGACTCATACCTTAGCGACGATACACCAGATGCCTATGAAAAAGCTGTGGACCGACTGTTGGACTC
>JBPCUG010000405.1:0-3330 GCA_051011275.1 Cyclobacteriaceae bacterium
GGGTTATCTCGAAAGATGGTGCGGAAGGTATTTCTGTTAGCAACAACTATCAGATGATCCATTTATACCCAATCTTCTTGGGCCGCTTGCAGTCGTTTTTTATTGGTAAGGATGCCCGAAACTGGGAACAACTTTTAGAAGAAGTATATGTGCATCAAAGTAACTACAAACTGCAAAATCTGGCTTTGTGGGTTCCTTTGGCCACCATTGAGTTTGCTGTGCTTGATATGCTTGGCCGAATTGCCGGTCAACCGATCGGAGCACTGATCGGCGATATCGTAAACCCCAAAATCGCTGTATACCGAGCCAATAATTTTCGAGGAAAATCAGCTGAAGAGTCCATTGATCTTATCAATAAGCAAGTGGAAGCAACCAAGGCCAGAGCACTAAAGATCAAAGTAGGTGGGCGCATGAGCAAAAATGCTGATTTCCCTTCGGGTCGTTCGGAAAAGTTAATTCCATTAGTAAGGGAAACCTTCGGAGCGGAAATGACACTCTATGCCGATTCCAATGGCTCATATGATACACAGGAGGCCATACGCATCGGCCGGATCTTAGAGGACTACCAATATGATTTTTATGAGGAGCCGGTACCGTTTGACTGGTATGAAGAAACTAGAGAAGTACAAGGCAATTTGAAGATCCCAATCGCCGGTGGCGAACAAGAACCTAGTATGCATATGTTTCGTTGGTTGATTGGAAATAGAGCTTTGCAAGTAGTACAGCCAGATATCTTTTATTTTGGCGGGATGATCCGGTCAATGAAAGTGGCTCGCATGGCCCATGCCATAGGCCTCACTTGTACACCCCATATATCAGGATCTGGGTTGGGATATCTCTATATGATGCATTTTGTTTCGGCGCTCCCCAATGCCGGACCCTTCCACGAGTTCAAAGGGTTTAACAAGAACTTGCCATTGACAAGTGAGGTGGATCTAGCGATCAGTGATAAGGGTGCTGTTAAAGTGCCCAGTGGTCCAGGTTTGGGTATTGAGATCGACCCTGATTTTATAAATTTACACAAGCAAATAAAAGCTTAACTAATAGATGGTTATAGCTTTGAGTTAAACTAACAAGTTAAAAAGATGGATTCAGCTATTAGATCCGAAGAGCTGCTTTTAAAAATTGCTGCGGTCTGTGCGATATCTACAACAATAACCACATTCTTTCTATGGTTGTTGCCTCAATTCTATCAAGCACCTCAAACCTTCGAAGAAGGAGTTGCGCTTGCTAGCAACTCCTTTTACCTTTCTCGACTTTGGGTCAATCTCCTTCATATCCCATTGGCTTTGACTGGATATTTTGGCTTGGCATATATTTTGCGAAACAGAGAATTGCCAAAAGTTAGCCTGGGTATGATCTGGTTTTTAGTGTGGGGGTTGACTGAGATGATTGGTGTTTCGTCCCTTATCTTTTCGGTCAATGGTGAGTGGCGGTCCGGTTATTTGCTAGCAGGAGAAGCGGAGCAGCTTGCATTGCAATCCAGAATTGAAGCTGCACTGTCCATTTGGGATAGTCTATTTTTTGTCTTATTAATTGGCTTCCTCCTAGGGACCACCTTGTATGGCTGGGCCACGTGGAAAGGCAAAGGGCTGGAAAAGCTGTTAAGTTATTGTTTCTGGCTGGCTGTACCTCTAACCTTGCTTATCATTTTCTCAAAATATGCTCAAGTAGAGTGGGCCGGTCAGGTTACTAGCTGGATCTACCCTTTGTTGCAACCCTTTAGCAGGTTTATCTTGGGTCTTTTTATTTGGAAACAATCTGGGAACAAGTAAAACTGGAGAGCGCAGAGTAATTCTCTCTTAAGACATTATTTCTTGGTTAAAATATATGGGTGGTTCTCCTGATATTTCGATTCCAAAAGTTGACCCCTCTCCTTCAATCCAATATATCTTTCCTCCATTTTGTTCTGTAAAGGAAAGGACGAACTCATAAATTGCTTGATGATCCAGGCTGCTGATTGAGCGTAGTAAAATATTCGAAAGCTCTCCAGCCAAGTAAAGTACTTTATAGTCCTTGACAGGAATGAATTTTTCACTTAGATCCTTAATTAAGTTGCCTTCATCAACCGCTTCTACTCGCAATGCGTAGTAAAAGTAGTGGGCCGGCCTCTTTCTATTCCAAACCGGAAAAAGTATTTCACCAAAAAGGGCTCCAGTGGATCCAATGATGCCAATCAATGGTTCATAACCAGGATCTCTGACCATCCAGACGATAAAAATGATCAGTATTATAACGGTAATGGGTTTGGCAACTTTCATCCCGTTTAGGGTTAAAGGAAAAAATAACCTTTGGAAACAATCTTTGAGTTTTATGTAATACTAATATAGGTATTTGTTTTAATATTTCATACATTTAGTTGTACGTTTATTTAAGACATTGAATCTCTGATGCCTAAAGGAAAAAAAGCTGTAGTTCTGCAAAAGAATCTTAAACATCTCAGAGAAAGTCATTCACTTTCGATACAAGAAATGGCCAACAATTTAGGCCTTGCCCATCGGGCTACTTATTACTCTTGGGAGAGAGGGGACGCACAACCAAACATACATACGCTTCTTCGACTTGCTCATGAATTTGATATATCAGTTGATGAGTTGCTTAAAACTGATCTGTCAAAAAAAGGGAAAGCCGGATCCAAAGATCAAGCAGATGGTATTTTTGAGGTAGAGTTGATACCCCATAAGGCGGCAGCCGGATACTCTGCTTTTTATGCCGATCCGGAGTGGAAGGAGGAACATTTTCGAAAAATAAAAATCCCCTTCAAACCTCCCATGGGTGAAGTTCGAGCCTTTCCAATAGAAGGTGACAGCATGGAACCAAAGGTGTCAGATGGAGCATTTGTGGTAGCGGTGCATTTGCAAGATCCCAAAAATGAAGTGATACCAGGAAAAGACTATATAGTAGTTACCAGAGATCTAGGGATCATGTATAAAATATTCTTTTGGAAGAAAAAGCAAGCGCAATTGGTTTCTTTAAACTACGAAAAACACCCACCGATTGAAATAGAAGGAGAAGATATTACGCAGATTTGGAGGTACTTCTGTTCTCTGGATGTTGGGTAATAGTTACAACCATTGGCTCATTTTTTGTGTCATATAGTTTGAGTGTCACACAAAATCTGAAATATGAATACTTCAATTAAATTTTTAGCTTTCGTCATTAGTGTTGTTATTTTGCTGGCCTGTCAGGAAGAACCAGTGGTAGCACCGGACCAGCAAGCATCTGTCAGCTTGATCAAAAATCAGCAGCGGTACGATGCTGATAAAGCCAGGATAGACCAGGGACAAGCCACTTCTGATCCTTTTACAATTCATAGTGTATCCGTCGAGA
>JBPCUG010000406.1:0-2506 GCA_051011275.1 Cyclobacteriaceae bacterium
GGTAAGCTGCGTCATCAGCAGTGTCTACATTAGTATCGCTTACTTCCTCCTCAATTAACGCGGCCACTTCAACTGGACTCAGATATTTCTTAAACAATTTTATTTGATCAATGCTTCCAGTGAAGACACCATTTTCGCCGGAATGATAGCGACCACTTCTGAAAACCATCATTGGCCTTTCTTTCCATTCATCCCTCTTCCTCCAACGGTGAATAATGGACCCGTATAAATTGTCATAGCTGGTAAAGCATTTTATCATTTTGCCATTTACATACAATTGAAGTCCACTGGCTTTACCTGAACCGTCATAGGTGAAAAGTACATGATGCCATTCTTGCTTTGGGACCGAGGTTTCAGCGGTAATCTGCATGTAATTGTGTGGCCAAATACTTACCAGTTTAATGGTTGGCCTATTTAAGGAATCCAAATAAAGATCCCATCCGCGCCAAGCATCGCCTAATATCCCCGAGGTACCCATAATGCTCTGGTTCTCGCCTTCCTTTTCGGTAAAGATCCAAGCACCCGCTGAGTAGGGCTCATATATTTCAAAGTTGCCCACATCCTTGAGAAAAATCAGATCCGTTTCACTTGGCGATCTGAGTGCGTTCCCAATTTTCCCTTTTACCACCTGGGGATCTCCGCAAGCCAGCGATTTTGGGTTGTTATCTACTATCTTGTCGATCGGGCTGTTGTTCTGAATACGGTGCACAACCCCGTCTTTAATCTTGTGAGGGCTGACAGACTCGAAAGGGTATTCCGCGTCAGGCTTGGGTGGTTTGACGGTCCGGTTATTAAGGGATTCGATATAATCTTTAGTTGCAGCTACTTGGGATTTAGTAATCCGTTGTTGCTCTCGAATGTGTTCAATCTCTCCGGACAATTTTGTCAACTGTTCCTCCGTTTCTGCCTCCGGTAATAAAAGTACCGGTCCGGAGGCGAACATGGGTCCTTTATTACCTGAAATCCTGAATTCCGATACCATCCCGATTTCTTTCAGGTTATTGAAGAAGGCTGACATCTGGTAATATTCATTCTGGGAAATTGGATCGAATTTGTGATCATGGCAGCTGGCACATTCCACGGTTAGGCCCAGGAAAGCCGTAGCCGTGGTATTGGTCCGATCCATCACATACTTTTGTCGGAATTCTTCATCAGGCACTCCCCCTTCAGAGCTGGTGGTATGATTCCGGTGGAAAGCTGTGGCTAGCTTTTGCTCCCTGCTTGCCTCAGGTAATAGATCTCCGGCTAATTGCCAGGTAATAAAATCGTCATACGGCATATTCTGTTTGAAAGCGCTGATCACCCAGTCCCGCCAAGGCCAGTTATATCTTTCCGCATCAAAATGCATTCCTTGTGTGTCACCGAACCTAGCTATATCCAGCCACTCCATAGCCATACGCTCTGCGTGTGCATCCGTGGTTAGAAGCCGGTCGATAGAGTTTTCGTATGCATCTTCAGAATGATCAGAAAGGAAATTATCTACCTCGGAAATCGTTGGTGGCAAACCGGTTAGGTCCATGGTAACCCTCCTGATCAAGCGTTCTTTATCAGCTTCCGAAGAGGGACTCAACCCTCGTTCTTCTAATTTTGTCAGTATAAAATTGTCAATTGGATTATTTACTGTCCACTCGGTGGAAAATTTATCAGGAATCTCTGGTTTTTCCGGAGGGATAAAGGCCCAATGATCTTTCCACTGCGCTCCTTGCTCGATCCATTTGGTGATCAGCGCCTTTTCTTTCGTAGAAAGACTGAGATTTGACTCAGGTGGAGGCATTTGGAAATCCGGGTCAGGAGAGGTAATTCTTTTCCAAACAACACTTTTTCCAATATTCCCTTTTACAAAAGCATGACCTCCTGATCCCTTTAATTTGGCAAAGGCCTCTTGCTCTAGATCCAGTCTGAATTCCGCTTCGCGGGCATTGTCATCAGGACCATGGCATTTGTAGCATCGATCGGCCAGAATGGGTTTGATATGAAAATTGAAATCAATCTTTTCGGGCAGCTCCTGATAGGCCAACTCGATTTCATCAGGTAGGGAAGTCTGGCATCCCAATAAAAAAACCATTAATGCCGCCAAAGCACTGAACCAGTGCATTTGAGTTATGGTCTCAATCTTCATGGTTATTATAGTTAAGCTAGAACCCCCTTCACCACTTTCCCATGTACGTCCGTCAATCGGTAGCGCCTCCCCTGAAACTTGTAGGTAAAGCGCTCATGATTGATGCCCATCAAATGCATAATGGTTGCCTGAAAGTCATGTACATGTACTGGATTCTCTATGATGTTATAGCTAAAATCATCGGTCTTACCGTAGGTGATCCCTTTTTTCACTCCGGCCCCGGCCATCCAGATGCTGAAACATTTGGGATGATGGTCCCTACCATAATTCGTTTCGGTCAGTACGCCTTGGGAGTAATTGGTCCGGCCGAACTCACCGCCCCAGATCACCAGAGTATCGTCCAATAATCCCCGCTGCTTCAGGTCAATGATCAAAGCAGCGGAGGCC
>JBPCUG010000407.1:0-3066 GCA_051011275.1 Cyclobacteriaceae bacterium
CTTTGAAACCGGTTTTGAGGATTTTGTCTTCAAGTATTTGGGTATAGTTGTGGGTATTGCTTTCACAAATCAGAAGCATTGGAACCTTCATACGATCGAGATATTCGGTGGGTGAGGCATGAGCAAAATCGGCTTCAGAGTCACCAAATACTGCTTGCACATGCAGTTTCGCCAGCTCTTTTCTGCTGCCGTTTAAGAACGCCTTATGGTAATCTGAAATATCGTAGGCCCCAGCCACCGGGATAACTCCTTTGATACATTCCTTATCTAGACTATGTTCATTCAGGTACCTGTCATCTAGACTTAGCAAAGCCGCCAGATGAGCTCCTGAGCTGTATCCTCCAATGAAAATCTGATTCTTATCGTAACCATATTCTGCCGCGTTGTTATATAGCCAGCTAAATGCTGAGGCAACATCTTCGATATGTTTGGGGTGCTTAATGCCTACATTTAGGGTAGGGTCTTTCCAGGTAGCAGTGCTTAACCTGTGTCCTATAGTGGCAACTGCTATACCCTCTTTGGCAAACTGTCTGGCCAAATCCATTTCTTTATGCCGGTCAACATAGGACCAAGCTCCACCGCCTATCCAAATGAATAGTGGAAAGTCCTTTTTGTTTTCTGGGATCACCAGGTTCAATCGTTGCAAGGTGTCGTGCGTTACTTTTGATTCTTGCAAATATGATAGGTCGATCAGCTCCCTAGGCCCCTTATCACTGGATTGAGCGAATAAACTTGAAGTTAATATGGTAAGAACTCCAAAAAGGTATATGCTCTTTTTCATAATGTTATGTATCAGTGTTACCAAGGATTTAACTCTCTTCCGTACACGTATGCCTGACATATTTGGATTGGCTTCAACGCCTTTTTACATGGGCGGTAGAACCAGAGGACTACAACTCCATTCCAAATTGTTTAACTAGGATCTCTTTGAATTCCGAGTCATCATT
This sequence comes from Cyclobacteriaceae bacterium, assembly GCA_051011275.1. GTDB lineage: Bacteria > Bacteroidota > Bacteroidia > Cytophagales > Cyclobacteriaceae > JBPCUG01. The sequence continues at coordinate 948 of JBPCUG010000407.1, forward strand.
GATTTCAATTTCTTTTGATTCGCTGCCTTGCTTGAAAGTGAATTTATTCCCTGATATAGTCTTCCTTCCATTGGGTATTGGCAAGGAGCAGATACGGTTTTGGGTGAAATGTGACTCCGGCGAGGTTTGCTGAAAAAAGCATCGTTCTCTGAAATCTGATAACTGTCTTTCTTTTATAGCAAATCTATATTCGGAGACCCAGTCAAGTGCCTCTTCTTTATTCACCACCCAATGATCGTCACCTTCTTTGGTGAACTTAAAGCTACCGCGGTCGTCTTTATGAATATTATCCAGGTCAAGTAATATGGGTGAAAATGCAAACTCTCCAAATCCCACGTCGGTGAGATAATCGTGATCATCAATCTGAACTATGATGGCCAAATGATCAAACTCCGGATTATAATGGCCTTTGCTCTCACTGTAAACCCTTGCAGAGATTATGGTTGTTTCGAAACCAAGGCTTAAAAGCAGCTCGTTGAACAAACCATTCAACTCGTAGCAAAATCCGCCCCTGTTGTTTTGCACAACCTTTTCAAAGAACCGACTAGTATTAAGTTCGATCTTTTTGTTAGAGTGAATGTCCAGGTTCTCAAAAGGAACCGCTAAGAGATGACTCAATTGTAATTGGCGTAGCGTTCGAAGAGTAGTACTAATATCTCCTTGGTAATTGATCCTCTTTAAATAAGCCTGGACTTGTATTTGATTCATTGCCACGGACCCTTACCGCTTGCTATCATAGTACTTTAGAATTTACGGCTGGCCAATCTCCTGCTTTTCCTTGACCTGCGAAATTCATGCTTAGGCCTTTTCCGTTTGCCTTTGTTCTTTTTCTTAGACCAAGATGATTTAGGGCGGCCCTCGCTTCCTTCGTCATCCCTATTTACACGAATGCGGCGACCTTCTATTTCTACTCCTCTAAATTTTTCTCCTATGCCTTTACCGTAGGTTTGATCTAATTCAAAAAAAGAACAGTTTTTTTGAATGTCGAGCTGGCCAAAGAATTTACGATCGATACCCGAGACGTCTGACAACAAATGAATGATATCAGATGCAGTAAGGCCATCGATCAATCCAAGATTGACATAATATCTATTGAATCCACTTTTTCCTCTTTTCGAGGAGGATGCTCCGGTGCTTTCATTGAGGTTATCTGCTGATTCACTTTGAATGTTGAGGTGATCAAGCTGGGTAGTGATCAATCGCTTCAATAGATCCTCCTTGCTTAGGTGGGCAAACTGCCCATGCAGATCTTCGAGGATCTTCCCTGCTTGTTCATCCACTTGGGTATTGATAATTAGATCGGCCCAGTGATTGATGCGACTGGATTTTAACTGGGAGAAACTTGGTACCTCAATTTTTTCAAACTTCACTTTGATCTTTTTTTCCAATTCCGTGATCCTTCTGCCTTCACGTGGGTTGATGAAGGCAAGCGAGACACCCTTCTTGCCGGCTCGTCCGGTCCGCCCACTGCGATGAGTATAGTTTTCCAGCTGGTCAGGAAGGGTATGATGAAGTACGTGAGTAAGATCGCTTACATCAATACCACGAGCAGCTACGTCGGTGGCGATCAGTAGTTGCATGGATCGGGTCTTAAATCGCTTCATTACGGTATCTCTTTGTGCCTGTGAAAGATCCCCATGAAGCGCCTCTACGCCGTAACCTAGCTGGCTAAGGTCGTCAGATATTTTTTGCGTCTCTCTTTTTGTACGACAAAACATGACCCCCCGCATCTCCGGCTGTAGATCCAAGAACCGTCTTAATGCAGGTATTTTGTTAGCGGTTTTAGTAGAGACATATTTATGCGTGATGTCCTTGTTTATTTTTTCATCCGTATTTATAGCCACTTCCTGCGGCGCGTCCATATATTTTTTTACGATCTTGCGTATCTCTGGAGGCATGGTGGCCGAAAACAGCCAGGTCACTCTATCCTCTAATGTATGTGAAAGAATGTCATCGATTGCTTCTTTAAAACCCATGTTGAGCATCTCGTCGGCTTCGTCCAACACCACGTATCTTACCTGATCCAATTTTACAGCCCTCCGTTTGATCAGATCCAATAGTCGCCCAGGGGTGGCAACAATAATTTGAGTAGGCTTTTTGAGTGCTTTTATTTGATTAA
>JBPCUG010000408.1:0-2778 GCA_051011275.1 Cyclobacteriaceae bacterium
AGTTGGCCGTATCCCGATCCAATGCCCGTGGACCGATTTCTCCTATGTAACCCAAAGCATTGGATAACCCCTTATAAGGATAAGAACGCACAGTACGAGCGATCACAAAAAAGCCAGGGTAGTCCACTAAGATGTCCTGAAACTTAGCTAAATCTTCATTAGAGAGTTGTTTGATAAAAACCGAGGGCTTCACATACGAATACCCTTTGTTTTTTTTCATTAGCTGCATCTTCTCAATAAACTGCTTCTTAGTTAAGCCAATGTCCTTGCAAAAAGCCAAAGTGTCTAGGTTCTTCGCTTCTTTAGGAACGACCATGAGATCGTAGATAGGGTCGTTGTAAACAATTAGCTTGCCTTTGCGATCTTGGACCAGACCACGGTAGGGGTATTGTACAAGGCGCTGCCTCACATTTCCTTCGGCTGCATCTCTATAGTCTTCATCAAGTACCTGTATGGAGAATAGTTTGAGCAAAAAAACAATGCCCACCGACAGGAAAACAAACCCTATAATATAGGTGCGATTTTCATTCATAATCCCCTCTTAGCGCTATAAAACAAATATTGAATTATTACAATAGCAATAAAAGTCAAAAATGCACTAAATACTACTTTGGTAATAGTAAAACCGAACATATGAAATCCTCCGGCTTCTATAAAAAACAGTACAAAGTTATGAATAAAAATCAAAGGGAGTGCGTAAGTAAGGAACCATCTGAACCCCATAACCCTAATGGTAGGGGTCATGCTGATTTCATACCCTCCACGAGGTGGAATGGTATTTACCCAGTATGTTCTTAGAAACATGATAAAAACGCAGGCCGCAGCATGGATACCAAAAGTATCGTAAAAAAGATCCACGGTCAATCCGGTAACCAGGCCGACCAACATTAGAGGAATGGGCTTCATATCAAATGGAAGCAAAAGCAAAAAGACCAGGTAAATAAAAAAGAAACCCCTATTGAATAGTACCATGTTTGCCACCAGCAAAACTTGCATTGCCAGGTATACAAAGAAATAAGCAATAATGGCCGGTATGTTTTGACTATTCATTATTTACTGAACCTTCAAGCAGGTCTTTCTCACTTTTTAAGTTGTTTTTAATTACGTATACATAATCCAATTGACTATAAGTAGGTATGAAGTCGATGGTTATATTATAAAAATCTTGGCCCATATTTACATCAGTGACAATGCCAATTGGAATGCCAGGAGGGTATACCGCGTTAAATCCTGATGTAACGATACTATCCCCTGTTTCAACTGATACGTGTCTTGGTACAAAAAGTACGCTTGCCTTATAAGGGTCTGGCCCTTCCCACTTGGTGGTACAAAGGGTGTTGTTCTTTAAGATCAAACTGGATGTTTGCACCTCCGGGTTTAATATTGAAGTTACAGTTGCAAAGTGATCTGATGCTGATTTTATTTTGCCTACTACACCATCTTTGTTGATCACAGCCATCCCTGCTTCTATCCCGCTACTGGTCCCTTTGTTTATGGTAAGATAATTTTTGGCTTGCCGAGTAGAGTTCTTGATTACCTTAGCCCCAACATTAGTATATACATTGCTTACTGCAGCTGGTCTTTTTGATAGAGGTCCCGGATTTTCTGAAAACTTACGCTCTAATTCGGTCAATTGAAGACGTAGCTGGGCGTTCTCTTCTACCAAATTCCTATTGACTTTGTTTAAGGATAAAAACGATGTGGCAGCATCTCGCGATGACAACACATTACCAACAATCCGGTTAGAAGAATTGAAAAAGGCCGCGTTTTGATAGTTATTGTTGGTGACGATGAACCAGGTACAGACTACCTCCAGTAAAAGGAACATAAAAAATGCCTGGTACTTTAGAAAAAACTGCAGTAATCTATACATGCATATGCTATGTCATCAAGACCGCCTTAAAGGAGGCAAGATTCTTAAGGGCAATACCAGTACCTCTTACTACCGCACGCAAAGGGTCCTCCGCGATGTGAATTGGTAGTTTAGTTTTTAGAGCCAGTCTCTTGTCTAACCCCCTTAGTAACGCCCCTCCACCGGTCAGATGTATTCCATTATCGTAAATATCCGCTGAAAGCTCTGGCGGAGAGATCTCTAAAGCTCTCAGCACCGCTTCCTCTATTTTCGAAACGGATTTATCAATAGCAAAAGCGATCTCAGAATAGCTGATCTTGATCACCTTAGGTATGCCAGTCATTAGATCCCGGCCTCGGATCTCATAGTCATCCGGGGCTTCATCAAGCTCCGTCAGTGCTGATCCAACTTCAATTTTTATCTTTTCTGCAGAACGTTCTCCAATCAAAAGATTGTGCTGTCGCCGCATGTAATCTAGAATGTCTTTGTTAAACGTATCACCGGCAATTCTTATAGATTGGTCGGCTACGATACCCGAAAGGGCAATTACAGCGATCTCGCAGGTGCCACCACCAATATCCACGATCATTGCGCCAATTGGTTGTTCAATGTCGATGCCTATTCCTATGGCCGCAGCTAAAGGTTCTTGGATCATGTATACCTCCTTACCACCCGCATGTTCAGCGGAGTCACGTACCGCACGCTTTTCAACTTCAGTGATACCAGAAGGGATACAAATAACCATTCGGTGGGATGCCGGGAACAACCGTTTCTTATTATGGTCGATCATCTTGATCATGCCCCGGATCATGTGTTCAGCCGCATGAAAGTCAGCAATCACCCCATCCTTTAAGGGGCGTATGGTCTTGATATTTTCGTGAGTTTTCTCGTGCATCTGAATGGCCGCTCTGCCGATAGCCAGTACC
>JBPCUG010000409.1:0-2708 GCA_051011275.1 Cyclobacteriaceae bacterium
GGGTATCTGGTGGAGGCTGGTAGGCCTTTTTATAAAAAGTATGTAACCCGTCAATTAGCACTTTTTGATCACCGGATTCAAGCAGCAGACCCATGTTTCCTATGTAGGTAATCTTCAGAGAATCAGGTGCTTGGGCCACAATTAATATCGGGAGAAATAGAAGCAGCAAAATGATAAAATACCTCATACTATTTCTCGGGTCCATCAAAGTCTGTCAGGTTTGTTCCGTTTAAGCTTACTAGACTATCAAGCCTGATTTCCTCTCCGGTATCAAGTTTTAGATACTCCACCTTTTGCCGAATGTAGAGATCAATGATCTTTCCCTTAAGCACTACTTCCTTGTCACCAGTTTTATAATTGATCGAGCAAGCAGTTCCTAAAGTAGCCGCCTGCTCTAGCAGATCGTAAAAACTACAGTTTATTGGCTTGTACATTATGTAGTAACTAGTTGGGATCAGGTATCAATACTGACCAGCTATTTCAGCTCCCCTGGTACCACAGTAATATACTTCTTTTTTCCTTTCCTAAGGATCATCATAGCTAGACGCTGGCCAATGGACGACTCATCAAGCAAGCGATGGAGTTCATGAATGTCACTGATCGCTTGGCCATTTAATCCGACAATGATATCCCCAGGTTTTAGTTCATTGTTGTATGTTGGTCCGTCCGGCTCTACTTGCTGAACTTGTATTCCGGAAGAGACTTCCAGTTGATTATAATTGATCACTCGCAATGGCAAAGTGATCAGTTGACCGGCGATGCCAAGATAGCCACGACGAATGCGACCTTTCATGATAAGCTTCCCGGCGATAAACTCTGCCGTATCTGCGGCGACGGCAAAACAAATGCCTTGAGCTCCACGGATCACGGCAGTATTTACCCCGATCACCTCACCTCTGGAGTTTAATAGTGGCCCTCCTGAATTACCGGGATTCAAAGCGGCGTCGGTTTGGATCACGTTGTCGATCAGTCGGCCGGTAACAGAACGCAATGTGCGACCCAGCGCGCTTACTACTCCGGCAGTCACGGTATATTGAAAACCAAATGGATTGCCAATCGCTATGGCTAACTGCCCCACTTGCAATTGCTTGGTGGCACCAAATCCAAGTGCTTCCAGGTTGTCACCATAAATCCGGATCACGGCAATATCGGTGAATGGGTCCTCCCCTACTACTTTTGCTTCGAAGCTGCGGCCATCGGGCAAACCCACTTCAATTTTTTCCGCTTGATTGACTACATGGCTGTTGGTAACCAAGTACCCTTCTTTCGACCAAATAAAACCCGAACCTCCCCCTTCGGCTGGAACAGCTCTTGGGCGGCCTGCTCTTTTGGTACTGACCTTAATGTGGGCCACTGCTGGGCTTACTTGCTGGGCTACTGTTGCAACAGCCTGCGAATAGGCATCCCAAAGTGGCTGTTCATCATTCGTGATATCACTATGAACTAGTTGTAACATATATTATCTCTCTTTAAATGCATGAGCCTTTCCCATAAGCTCACCAATTCTGTGCCGAAATACTTTTACTAGCATTTTGTCAGTTCTTAGTCGCATTCTGACATTAGTTGATATAAAACTTGTCTGCCCTGAGGGATGCCGGGAAGAGCATTGCCAAACATTATTAGCCTGGAATAGTTAATTGGGATAAAACCATTAAAATTGAAATATGGAATTCCTTTGGACCTTTAAGTTTTTAAAAGTAGCCGCTATTTCCGCAATCATATTTGTGTTGCTAGATCTTTTGTGGATTGGGGTGATAGCTGCCAAAATGTACGCTCAGGAGCTAGGCTACCTGAGCCAGATCGATCAGGGTAAAGTGGTATTCAATTTACCGGTAGGACTGTTAGTCCAAGTGATCATTTCGCTGGGACTTACAGTGATCATTACCATTGGCTTGCAAGTGGATGGCCGAATATGGTCAGGAATTTTCCTGGGAGCTTTTACCGGTTTCGTGATCTACTTCACTTATGATTTTACTAATTTGTCTTTTGTAAGGGGCTGGCCACTCTGGGTATCATTTCTCGATGTGGCCTGGGGCACCTTACAGGGTATTATCGCCGGAGTATATGTTTATTATTTACATCAAGCATTATCTTAAATGAAAGCTACAGCCGAATTAAGTCTGTATCCCTTGGACAAGAAATATGAGTCTATAATAATTGAATTTATAAAAGAACTTCATTCTGTCAAGGCATTGGAAGTGGTGACCAACGGTATGAGTACACAGGTATTTGGTACGATAGAAAATATTTTGGACGCACTCAAAGAACATCTTCCTTATACCTTGCAACAAAACCCTGCCGTATTGGTCATGAAACTTGCACCAGGTCATTTGAAGCCTGAGCTATTGCCAAAAGAAATTCAATAATCGTATGAAGCCTCCACTTCTTGAACTAGAACAGTTCGCTCCTTTTGACGACCTGCCGAAGTTTGTCTTTGAGAATCAACATGAAACTGTATTTGAAAATAATGAAATAGCATTACAGTATCTTAATGCAGGGCACTACCAAGTTTACCGGATCACTTATCTGCTCATTCCCGAATCCCATCCCGACAGGTACTCATTTATTATTTATGACATCGATGCGCTTCGGTTTAGACAGCAGAAAGTATACAAAGTATTTAATGGCCAAATGGATGAAATCGGGTTGAGCCGCGCTACTTACGACATTGGTATTCTCTTTTCCGGAGGAAGGGTATATGCCGATGG
>JBPCUG010000410.1:0-4146 GCA_051011275.1 Cyclobacteriaceae bacterium
AGGCTGAAGTCTTAGGCATTCTTAGTTTACAATATCTGGTTCAATGCCAGGCGTCACGTAACTTTTTAAAGCCCCTTCTTCATCACTATATATCAAATAGGCTTCTATCTCCGGATTTTCCGCAAGTATCTTTTGTGCGCCTTCCAAGCCTACTACCATAAAAGCTGTAGCATAGGCGTCCGCTGTGGTGCAGTTATCGGCAAAGACTGATGCACTTAATAGCGAGTGCTCCACCGGATACCCAGTAAACGGGCTAATGGTATGGGCATATTTTTTCCCTTCTTTAGTGTAGAAATTCCGGTAATTTCCCGAAGTAGCAATGGCCTTATTATCCAGCTTCACCGTGGCTATGGCCTGCAGAGAATCTTTCAATGGTTTCTCAATATAAACAGCCCACCGGTTACCGGTTTCGTTATTTCCATAAGCTGCAATTTCTCCACCTATCTCGACAAACATGTCTTTTAGCCCTTTCCCCTTAAGAAAATCTGCCACTACATCTACGGCATTGCCTTTTGCAATTGCACTGAAGTCGAGTTGAACCCCCTCTTTCAACTTACAAATAGAAACCGAATCGTAAAACAAGCTATCAAAACTTACTAATGATCGTAGGGAATCGACACGGGTGGAATCAGGAATCGCTTGGTCCGCCGGGCCAAAGCCCCAGGCATTTACCAGAGGCATAACCGTAGGGTCAAAAGCTCCTCCGGTTTTCTCATATACCTCTTTGCTAGCTTCGAGGACCGGATAGAAATAAGGCAGCTCAAACTTTATCAGTGTATTATTGTTAAACTGCGATATCTCAGAATTGGGGATATAAGTTGAAAGGGATTGATTATACACCTCTAGCAAGGAATCCAGTGAGCTCTTTAAATTCAGACCTTCATCATTTAGGTATTTGATACTATAAGTAGTACCCATGGTGGTCCCGGTGATGGCCACTTTCTCTTGTACAGGCGGTGGAGAAAAATAATTTCTATACAGCCAAACCATAGCTATTGATCCCAATAAGATAAGCGAATAAATAATGTTCTTTCGGCGGGCCTCTTGCATATAGGGCGAATTTGCGGCAATTTAATGCTTGTTTGGGAATTGAGCATTATATTTGAATATCTATTATGCGTGAAGATTATCTAAGTGGCGACAGCGATCAACTTACCCCGGCGGAAAAGGAAATTGAAAAGGTCTTGCGGCCGGGAAGTTTCGGAGAGTTCGCCGGCCAGATCAAGGTAGTCGAGAATATCAAGATATTTGTAGCTGCAGCCAAGCAACGTTCCGAACCTCTAGATCATGTCTTACTGCATGGCCCTCCTGGGCTAGGTAAAACTACTTTAAGTCACATCATTGCCCACGAGCTGGATTCCAATCTGAAGCTTTCATCAGGGCCTGTTCTTGACAAACCTGGTGACTTAGCGGGATTACTCACCAACCTTGAGGACCACGATGTGCTTTTCATAGATGAGATACATCGACTCAATCCAGTAGTGGAGGAATACCTCTATTCTGCCATGGAAGATTATCGGATTGATATTATGCTGGACTCAGGGCCTAACGCGAGATCGGTCCAGATCAATCTTAATCCTTTTACATTGATAGGTGCCACCACACGCTCAGGTTTACTTACTAGCCCGTTGCGTTCTCGCTTTGGCATTAATGCCCGTCTGGAATACTATGATGCCGAAGTGCTTACTCATATTGTAAAAAGGTCCGCTGAAATACTTAATGCTCCAATTGACAATGATGCGGCCCATGAGTTGGCTAGAAGAAGCAGGGGCACTCCACGAATTGTCAATAACCTACTTCGACGTACTAGAGATTTTGCCCAGGTAAAAGGTGAAGGCATTATTACCAAAGAAATAACCGAAATGGCGCTGAAAGCACTAGAGGTGGACCAAAACGGGCTGGATGAAATGGATAACCGGATATTGTCCACCATTATCAACAAGTTCAAAGGTGGACCAGTAGGTATTTCTACCATTGCTACCGCTTGTAGCGAAGAGGCTGAGACCATAGAAGAGGTCTACGAACCGTTTTTGATACAAGAGGGCTATATCAAACGTACCTCAAGAGGGCGAGAAGCAACTGTACTAGCCTATAACCACTTAAAGATCCCTGCTCCCGGAAAAACCGGTGGGCTGTTTGATTGATTCACTCCAAGAAGTAAACATCCGAATGAAAAATTTTGCTGTCACATTAGCTGTCTTTGTTTTCGCTATCACCTGCCAGGCACAAGAAAAGTTTTCAGGTAGTGAGGAAGATATTGGGACCATTCTTAAGAATGTTGAAGCCTTTTCCCAATACTACGTAAGTGGTGACTACGAAAGTTTGGCTAACTCCTATACTATGGACGGTAAAATATTTCCTAGTAACGCCGATATCATTGAAGGAAGGGTAGCCATCAAAAAACGGTGGATCCTTCCCGATGGGGTGAAAATGCTCCGTCACAAAGTGAGTCCAAAGGAGATAACCGTGATCGATGAAACGGCTTATGATTATGGCTATTACGAAGGGGATTCGCAGAATGTTAGTGGTGAGAAATCCACCTTTAAGGGAAAGTATGTCATCGTTTGGAAAAAAGTTGAAGGCGACTGGAAAATCTATCTTGATATTTGGAACAGCCTGCCACGGGAATAATCTACATCATGACCAGGGGAGATGGTACAAAAACCTTCCAAGCCAACAGCCCATTGAAACGGTGTAGATGGCTCAACAAAATCCGCATTACCATTTTATTTTCCTGCGCTCTGCTATGTAGCTGCCAGGATAATCCCCAATCAAAATTAACTATTGCCACCGCGGCGAACATGCAGTTTGCCATGAAGGAACTGACTGCGTCATTCATACAAGAGACAGGTGTGGAATGTGAAACAGTAAACAGCTCATCCGGAAAGCTTACCGCACAGATCAAGGAAGGAGCTCCCTTTGATATCCTTGTCTCAGCCGACATGAAATATCCATCGGAATTATTCGAAAGTGGCTTTGCTATTTCCACCCCGAAGGTCTATGCTCATGGTCGTCTGGTACTTTGGAGTATGACTGGACAAAAGCCTTCCTTGGAATCATTAACTGACGAGGATGTCTCCCATATAGCCTTAGCTAACCCGAAAATTGCACCCTATGGTTCAGCTGCATTGGAGGTCTTAGAACATTATGGCATTCTAACTAAAGTGGAAAGTAAAGTGGTATATGGAGAAAGTATCGCGCAAACGAATCAATTCGTTATCTCCAAAGCTGCAGAAATGGGGTTTACCGCTAAGTCGGCAGTGCTTTCACCTGAAATGGAAGGTCAAGGTCAATGGATAGAGATAGACACCAGCATATATACGCCCTTGGCCCAAGGGGTAGTCATTCTCAAGAACCGGAGTAGTCATCTAGATCAAGCCCAAAAATTTTATGATTTTCTGTTTTCCCAAAAGGGTAAAGAAATTTTAGATAAATTCGGCTATTCCGTATTTTAACTCGATGAATATCCTGGAAGGTAAAATAAAGGCAATCAAAGTAGATGGTCATTTGTCATTGGTGCGCATAGAAGTCGGTACTACCGTGCTTACTTCTATTGTAATTGATACTCCTGCAACCGCTTCCTACTTAGCTCCGCAGCATGCGGTTAAAGTCATCTTCAAAGAAACCGAAGTAATGCTCGGCAAAGGGACGGAGCATCCAATCAGCCTGCAAAACAGATTGATAGGTAGGGTAAAGTCCATTGAATCAGGTCAGCTATTAAGTAAGCTGGTATTGGACACTTCAGCAGGGTCAGTCACCTCCATTATTACTACCAATGCTGTGAAACAATTGGAGCTAACCGAAGGCGCAGAGGTAACAGCCATGATCAAAACCAACGAAATGATGCTTTCGGCATGATTGATTGGGGACCACTTATACTCACCTTCAAGCTGGCATTTGTTGCCACCATCCTACTATTACTCATATCAATTCCACTTGCTTACTGGCTAGCATATACAAAAACGCGGTTCAAGCCCATAATTGAAACCTTGGTGAGTATGCCTTTGGTATTACCACCGACAGTACTAGGGTTTTACTTGCTTATCGCCTTTAGCCCGTCCAATGCCTTCGGAAGCTGGCTGGACCAATGGTTGGGGTTGCGTTTGGTCTTTTCTTTTGAAGGACTGATCTTAGCTTCTATTATTT
>JBPCUG010000411.1:0-4380 GCA_051011275.1 Cyclobacteriaceae bacterium
ATGTTTTCCTTTGGGCTTTTTGGGATAGACCCATATCCTCTTGCCTTCAGAATCCACTGTAGCCAGGGTATCCCGATACTCCTCTTCGAACTGATATAGATCTTGCATTAAGATTTAGCTTCTACTGCGTATTTGATGCTTCGGATGTGACGGTATCCACCGGTACTCTCTCAGGTTCCGTAGTTGCTTCAGGAACATACTTCTCTCCCTCTTGGGCTTTTGCGTTTGGGGGATTGGTTCCCTGAAGGGTGACGATATAGGAGGCCACATCTCTCATTTGGGTAGATGACAACAACGACTCCCAAGGGATCATGCCTTTACCTGGCCGACCTCCATTTTTTATTATAGTAAATATACTACTGATACTACCTCCATGGATCCAATAATCATCGGTAAGGTTGGGCCCGATCCCGCCTCCGCCGCTTTGAGCATGGCAAGAGGCACATTGCCGTTCGAATGTCTTCTGCCCATTATCGAGATGAGCCGGATCATCACTAAAGGCAATGTTGCTTTCATTAATATCGACTTCAGGCTCGGCCGCAAGTCTGGCCTCTTTGACTGCTGCCGCCTTGGCCAGCTCTGCTTGATACTCCTGTTCTTGCATTGGCAGAGACCCAAATACGTGGTAGATCAATACATATACTACGGCAAAAACGATGGAGATATAGAACCCGTACTTCCACCAGGGAGGGAGATGATTATCTAATTCACGTATGCCGTCGTAATCATGGTCTAGTAATACGGTATCTTCCTCTTCTACAGGTACCGCCTCGGTCAAACGGGCATCTAAGCGGGACCACCAACTTGGTTCTTCGACCAGTGGAATACCTTGCTCCGCGGCTTGGCGTTCCTTCTCTCTGCGCAGCACTAGATTAAGCACTTTTACCAAATAAATGGCCATTATTAAAACCAGGACAATGACTAAAGACACCATTGCCAAAATGATGGTGTAGCTGACATCCTGGGCAGTTTCCGTTTGCCCCCAGGAGAGCACTGGCCAACAAAGGGCTATCAACAATATAGCGGAACTTCTTAACTGGAATTTAAATCGACTGAAAAAGGATCTCCTGGTTTTATTAGACTGATGATCCGTATCTATTTCCGCCTTAGTTTTTTCGTGATCCGGGTCTAACGGTAACTGCTTCATCTTTTGTATGTAGCCTTTGTCTACCTTCCACACCCAGATCAACAGCGCTATAAAAAAGACAAAGAATACCGTGAACGAAATCACCGGCCAAATATGAATATTATATATACCTTCAAAATAATGCTTAAACATGGCTATTCTCCTTTCTTGTTAGCTGCAATAGTTTCTTTAACTTTTATATCGGTCCCTAGTCGCTGCAAGTAAGCGATCAGTGCTACGATCTCGGCGTCCTTAACTGTTTCGTAACCTTCCTCCCGAAGACGCTCAGTAATTTGATCGGCTTGAGTGATCAGGTCTTGATTGGCGATTTCCTCATACCGTTGGGCATAGGGCACTCCCAATTTTCGCAGCGTGTTGATCTTAGCCGCTGTTTGGGCCGTATCCACTCTCTGCTCAAATAACCAAGGGTATGGTGGCATGATGGACTTCTCATCCATGCTGGTAGGATCCAGCATGTGCCGGTAGTGCCAGCTATCCGAATATTTATTACCCACCCGGTGCAGATCCGGTCCGGTTCTTTTGGAGCCCCATAAAAATGGGTGGTCATAAACGTACTCACCGGCTTTGGAGTATTCCATATCAACCGGATCATATCGCAGTACTTCGTTCCTAAATGGCCGGATCATTTGAGAATGGCAACCAACACAACCTTCCCTGATGTAAATATCCCGTCCATGTAATTCAAGAGGCGTGTAAGGCTTGACAGTGGCAATAGTCGGGACATTGGATTTGATCAAAAAAGCAGGAACTAACTCGATCAAACCTCCAATTAGAATAGCGATCAAAGCCAGTACGGTGAATCGTACCGGAGCTCGCTCCAGAGCTTTGTGCCAATAACCTCCCTTTATCCTTTTCTTTTCTAAGGCTGGTGCTTCTGCCTCTTCATTGGCCACAAACGAGCCTTTGGCCGCCGTTTTTACCAAATTATAACTCATCAATATGGCCCCGGTCAAGTACAAGAAACCTCCGAAGGCACGGAGCATATACATCGGTACGATTTGAGTGACCGTTTCCAGGAAAATCGGGTATTGCAGAGTACCATCGGCAGTAAATTGCTTCCACATTAAACTCTGAGTGACCCCGGCCCAGTACATTGGCAAAGCGTAAAAGATAATACCTAAAGTCCCGATCCAGAAATGGGCATTGGCTAGCTTTACCGAATACAATTTGGTGTCCCACATTTTGGGGATCACCCAATAGAGCATACCAAAAGTGAGAAAACCGTTCCAACCTAAACCACCGATGTGCACATGCGCAATGATCCAGTCGGTATAGTGAGCAATAGCATTCACATTTTTCAAGGCCATCATTGGTCCTTCGAAAGTCGACATACCATAGGCAGTCACTGCTACTACCATAAATTTCAAAACAGGGTCCTCTCTCACTCTATCCCACGCGCCTCTTAAGGTAAGCAATCCATTGAGCATACCTCCCCAAGAAGGTGCGATCAACATGATTGAAAATACAACGCCTAACGTTTGAGCCCAGTCTGGCAATGCAGTATACAACAAGTGATGTGGGCCGGCCCAAATATAGATAAAGATCAAGGCCCAAAAGTGAATGATGGAAAGTTTATAGGAATAGACAGGGCGATTGGCTGCTTTGGGCAGAAAATAATACATCAATCCCAGGTAAGGGGTGGTGAGGAAAAAAGCTACAGCATTGTGGCCATACCACCATTGAACCAACGCATCCTGTACACCTGCAAAAGCCGAGTAACTCTTCATAAAACTGACTGGCAGCTCAAAAGAATTAACTACATGCAGCACTGCCACGGTGACAAACGTGGCAATATAGAACCAAATAGCTACGTACATGTGCCGTTCACGTCGCTTTAGAATGGTGCCGATCAAATTGATACCAAATATTACCCAAACCACGGTAATGGCTATATCAATGGGCCATTCCAGCTCCGCATATTCCTTGCTAGTTGTATAACCCAAAGGCAAGGAAATGGCTGCAGCTAAAATGATCAATTGCCAGCCCCAAAAGTGGATCCAACTGAGCAGATCGCTGAACATACGTGCCTTTAGCAATCGTTGCAAGGAATAGTAAACCCCAGCAAAAATGCCATTACCCACAAAGGCAAAAATAACCGCATTAGTATGCAGCGGTCGGATGCGACCGAAGGTGGTATACTGTAGGTCGAAGTTAAAAACAGGATAAAACAATTGGATGGCTATGGTAAGGCCTACCAACATACCTACCAAGCCAAATATTACTGTGGCTATGATAAAGTATTTAACGATCTTGTTGTCGTAACTGAATTTTTCTGGTTCCATAAGGCAATTACTTGGGGTTATAACTTTTTGTTTTTTTGATTTACAGGATTCGATTTAGAAGCCTCACTGATCTTATTTTTTTTATTAGCTTTTCTATTTTCAAATAGCATGCGCACCGAAGGGGTATAAGTATCATCGAACTGACCGGAACGAACCGCCCAAATAAAGGCACCCAAAAAGCCGCCGCCGATTAACAAACTAATCCCGATCAATGCAATGATTATTTCCATATTACAGTCCCTTGATTTTCGCCATAACTCTTACTGCTACGGTAGCAAAAACTACTACAGTGATACTGCTGACTGGCATCAATACTGCTGCCACTAAAGGCGTTAAATACCCAGTCACGGCAAATCCCAAACCAACAACATTGTAGAGAAAGGAAATACCAAAACTGACTAGTATGATGCTTCGTGCTATATGACTAAAGTCTAAAAACTCGGGAAGCTTAGTCAAACTATCACCGTGTATGATGGCATCGCTGGCCGGTGTAAACGTAGAAATGCGATCGGTAACTGCTATCCCCACCTGGCTCTCTTGTAGCGCACCGGCATCATTCAATCCATCACCGATCATCAAGACCTTACTCCCTGATTGCTGTAGCTCCTTTATACATTCAAGTTTTTGAAATGGCGACTGCTTAAACGCCATCCTTGCCTTGGATGGGAAGAGGCGTCTTAAATTTTCCTTTTCTCCCGGTCCATCTCCTGATATCATTGCCAAGGAAAATTTGGAAGCTAGCGCATTTAACAGAGACTTCAAACCCGCTCGATATTGTTGGTCAATTTCAAAATGGCCCTTCAGGTCGCCATTGATGGTCAGGTACACTCGGCTCTTGTTGAGATCTATAGATTGTGGTGGTTTATCAGTAACAAACTGAAAGGAACCCATTTGTAGAAGTTGGTTCGCTACCATACCACTGATACCTTGACCTGCAATTTCCTGGAACCC
>JBPCUG010000412.1:0-5253 GCA_051011275.1 Cyclobacteriaceae bacterium
GAAATAGCCTCCACTCATATATAGATCTTAAATAATAAACAAGTACATAAATACCATCGCAAAACCGGCTGCCAGGAACCAGATAAGAAATGCTGTCATTTTCACTTCCTTCCTCCTGATTTGCTCAGCTAATCTCCATTTCTTAAGCTGATCATAGTTAGTGATCAAAGGTCGCTTGAAAACCTGTGTATACGGATTCTCTTTGAGAGACTTGCGTTTGATAAGCAACTTCCTGTTTCGAGCCAATGTGGCTTGCATATCAACCATAAAACCAGCGCCGCCAGCCATAGTTAAGAAAGTTGGATTAAAGCGTATAACGCATATGACGTAACTGTGATGGAAAAGACCAGTGCAGCCACACGTTTCAAACGGCTGAAACGGCGTTGTCTTTTTAATTGCTTTCTGATTTTCAATAGATCCTCTGTTGTTGCTTTTTTGAAAGTCAGGATGGTCTTATTCTTCGCAGCATAGTTAGCATACTCCTTCCTTTCGGTTGTTCCCCACTTTTTCCTCAATAGCGCTCTATTGTTTTTGAGGCTAAGGTTCATCATACTCATAGATCCTTCTCCACCCATATTCTTTTCGTTTTTATATTATTATACGGTATTTTACCTATATTAGGTTGCAAGTGGTTGATTGTGAGGAGTTAAGGAAGTGTTAGGTTTGGAGAAAAAGAAGCGATTTTTTGGGACGCCCGTCCTAGATTTGATTGTTAGAAAAAATTAAAAATATTTTGTCAATCAGTAATACATTTAGGCTATTTTGGATCACGAATGAGGTTAATAGTTACATATATTGTTCCCGTGCTGGTAAGCTTGATCCTATTGATTGGTGCCAATTATCTGCTACAGCCGGCACCTCTTACAGCTGCACTAGCCGTAGCAGGAGGCTTACTGACTTGGTTCTTTAGAAAAAGTAGGCTTGGGCTCTCAATGGGAATGTTGGTTGGTATGTTGTTCGCGGTTGTCTGGCACGGTTACCAACACATAAGCGGACAAAGTACTTCGCCTGAAGAGGGATTAACTTGGCATCTGGTTTTGGATGGAATAATTGGCTACCTGATCGCAAGTGTAATTTTGTGGTTGGCCATTGTATCTCAATCCCTGCTAAATAGATCGAAAAATCGAGACCCTAGTAAGGAAGTATAGTCTGCCATTTATCGGATTCCGCGTAGGCTTTGATCACCTGGTTTCGCTTGAGCAGGAGTCGTTTCACGTAATTCTCCAAGAAAAGGCGATCAGCAAGATTGCCAAGCCAACCCAGTGGAGCAAAGTACTCAAAATGATCAATCATTAAAACAGCTCCATCTTTTGGCTTGAAGTGATGTTCATGTCGAAATGATTTGAAGGCACCCTTTACCATTTCATCAACAAAAAGATCCGGAGCTTCCATGGCGGTGATTTTAGAAGTCAATGTTTGCCATATTCCTAAATGCTTGGCCCTCCAGGTTACTTGATCACCTAGTTCCATTAGACCAGACACCACTCCGGCAATAGCGTGCTCTCCGGTTTGCTTAGTAGATATTTTATGAAGGTCCACACTTCGTGAAAGGTCAAAGCAGATCTGTTGCGGAGCCTGGATGATGGTGGTAAGAGTTGATTCTGGGCATTGTCCAAAGTTAACAACAACTGAGAACTCCAACCAAAAACTATGAACTGTTCCTCCCTTCCTAAATCCCTAAGTTTCTTGTATCTTTGCGGTCTTTATCACGAGCACTTTGCCAAAGAAAACTACATCCAAAACAAAAAAAGCAGCCTCTGCAATAAGCTCAAATGGCCATGATGCGACCGGTCACGAATTCATTGAAATTTGGGGAGCCCGGGAACACAACCTCAAGGATATTGATGTAAAGCTTCCTCGCAACAAACTGGTAGTAGTTACCGGCATCAGCGGTAGTGGCAAATCTTCGTTGGCCTTTGATACGATTTATGCCGAAGGACAGCGCAGGTATATGGAGAGCTTCTCTGCCTATGCACGGTCATTTATCGGAAACATGGAGCGCCCGGATGTAGACAAGATAGAAGGGCTAAGTCCGGTTATATCAATAGAGCAGAAATCCACTTCTCGAAACCCTAGGTCTACAGTTGGTACAGTTACGGAAATCTATGATTTTTTAAGGCTCCTATTTGCTCGCGCCGGACATGCTTACAGTTATCTTACCGGTAAGCGAATGATACGGCAAACCGAGGACCAGATCATAGACCATCTCATGAATCATTTTAACAGGGCAAAACTCACGCTGCTTGCTCCGGTGGTCAAAGGCAGGAAAGGGCATTATCGTGAACTCTTTCAACAAATCCGTAAGCAAGGATTTACCAAAGTGAGGGTGGATGGCGAATTGCAAGAGCTGGTACCAAAGATGCAGGTCGACCGATATAAAACTCATGATATAGAGATCCTGATCGACCGGGTGGCGATTGCGGAACCTGATCGCTTTCGCATTGGGCAATCGGTAGGTACGGCACTAAGCCACGGCAAAGGAGTGATCATGTTGTTGGATCAAGAGGGGCAGGTGCATCATTTCTCCAAGTTTTTGATGGATCCTGAAACTGGTTTGTCCTATGACGAGCCGGCTCCCAATACGTTCTCTTTCAATTCCCCATATGGTGCATGTCCGGCCTGCAATGGTTTGGGTACTATGACCCAGATTACCGAAGATTCGGTGATACCGGATCGGGACCTGAGCATTAGCAGAGGTGGCATCGCTCCCCTGGGAGAGTATCGAGATATTTGGATATTCAAAAAGATAGAGGCTTTACTCAAGAGGAATAAGGTAAACTTAAGTACCCCGATCAAGAAGATACCTGAAGAAGTAATCAAAGTGATCCTATATGGCGATAATGTTCCGGTGGCGGTTAGCTCGGTTAAGTATCCGGGCACAGAATGGAACACTAAGTTTGAAGGGATCATTAATTTCTTGGAAAAGCAAAAGGATGCTGGTTCTGAAAAGATCCACGATTGGCTGAGAGCCTTCACTCAGGTCACTGCTTGTGGTGAATGTGAGGGCTACCGTCTTAAAAAGGAAGCACTCTATTATAAAATAGCAGAAAAGAATATCGCCCAATTGGCAGAGATGGACATCACTAGCTTGTCGGATTGGTTCGTGGACCTTGAGGGCCGGTTAGATGAGAAACAAAATGTAATCGCAGCGGAAGTGTTAAAAGAGTTACGCAAGAGAATACGTTTTCTATTGGATGTCGGCTTGGACTATCTGCATTTGAATCGGCCTTTAAAATCCCTTTCAGGAGGTGAGTCGCAACGTATACGGCTGGCCACTCAGATCGGTACTCAATTAGTAGGGGTGTTATACATTTTGGATGAGCCAAGTATTGGCCTGCATCAACGTGACAACCAACGATTGATCCAGGCCTTAAAGGATCTGAGAGATTTGGGGAATACCGTTTTGGTGGTAGAGCATGACAAGGACATGATGATGTCTTCTGATCATATTGTTGATATTGGCCCCGGTGCAGGAAGGCATGGGGGTCAGGTTGTGGCTCAGGGAGGCCCAAAAAGCTTCCTGACTCAGGGCAGCCAAACAGCAGACTTTTTAAAAGGCATCAGACAAATAGCAGTTCCAAAAAGAAGACGTAAAGGCAGTGGTAAGAAACTCCGTTTGAAAGGAGCAAGTGGCAATAACTTGCGAGACATAAATCTTGAGATACCCTTAGGTAAAATGGTATGTGTCACTGGTGTGTCTGGTAGTGGCAAGTCTACCTTGATCCATGATACGCTGTTCCCAATTCTCAATCGCAGGTTCTACCGGTCCAGATTGGAGCCCTTACCCTATAAATCCATCGAAGGGCTGGAGCATCTCGACAAAGTTATCGAGGTAAACCAATCACCCATTGGACGAACTCCTAGATCCAATCCTGCCACCTACACTGGTCTGTTCACAGACATAAGATCGCTATTTACAGAATTACCAGAGGCGAAAATAAGAGGATATAAACCAGGAAGATTTTCCTTTAATGTAAAGAGCGGGCGCTGCGAAACCTGTCAGGGTGGTGGAATGAAATTGATCGAAATGGATTTCTTGCCAAATATTCATGTGCTTTGTGAAACCTGTAAAGGAAAGCGGTACAATCGAGAAACATTGGAGGTGCGGTTTAAGGGAAAATCTATCGCCGATGTTTTGGATATGACTGTTGAGCAAGCTTTGGACTTCTTTGAGTTCCAGCCGAAAATATTGCGTCGCGTAAAGACATTACATGATGTGGGTCTTGGTTACATAACTTTGGGCCAGCATGCTACTACTCTTTCGGGGGGAGAGGCACAGCGAGTGAAGCTATCAGCTGAATTGTCCAAAAAGGATACCGGAAGTACACTATATATCCTTGATGAACCTACAACTGGTTTACATTTTCAAGACATCCAACATCTACTTGATGTACTCAATCGACTGGTAGAAAAGGGAAACACTGTCTTGATCATAGAACACAATTTAGATGTGATCAAAGTTGCCGACCAGATAGTCGATCTTGGACCAGGGGGAGGCTCGGAAGGGGGCACCATAGTATGTCATGGAACGCCAGAGCAGGTTGTTCAAGATAAGAACAGCTATACGGGAAAGTTTCTAAAGCAAGAGCTGGGGTAAGAGGTTGCGATCAATAGAAATAAAAAAGAAAACCGTCGGCTAGACGGCTTTCTTCATTTCAACCAAAACATTAAAATCTATCAACTATGAATAAATTATATTGCTCATCTAAGTAATGCTCTTTAGCGACTAAAAGTTCCCCATGATTATATTTATACTCAACTTTATTATTTTTACACCAGTATCTTTAAGAGATCTCTAAACGGACATGGCACTACCCGAGCATCTTACATTGAAAATACCTGCGAGTGATCACCCCCGAGTTGTGATTGTTGGTGGTGGTTTTGCCGGGCTGCAGTTGGCCAGAGACCTTAAGAATAAAAAGATGCAGGTGGTTCTTTTGGACCGCAACAATTATCACACTTTTCAACCCTTACTATACCAAGTGGCTACCGCTGGCTTGGAGCCTGATTCCATTGCTCGCCCCCTTCGTCAATCATTCGCCGGATATGGGGATTTTTATTTCCGAATGGTAAAAGTGACTGGATTGGATTTAGAGAAGCAAGAGGTACAAACTCCAATAGGGAATCTATATTATAACTATTTAGTCCTTTCTTGTGGCTCGGTCACCAACTACTTTGGTCTCGACGCAGTGGAAAGTCATGCCTTCCCTTTGAAGAAAGTTGTGCATGCGCTGGACCTTCGCAGTCACATCT
>JBPCUG010000413.1:0-4234 GCA_051011275.1 Cyclobacteriaceae bacterium
TTCTTCCACCAGCTTTTGATGGCGTCGTTGGATGGAGCAGTCGCGCTCCGAGAGATGACAAGCTTTTCCTTTTTTATCTCCGACAATTTGTATTTCAATATGCCTTGGTTCTTCAATGAACTTTTCCAAATATAAGCCGGCGTTGCCGAACGCAGCCTCAGATTCCCGCCTGGCGTCATCCCAAGCTTTACGAAAGTCTCTAGGGCCCTTAACCATTCTCATGCCTTTCCCACCACCACCGGCGGTAGCCTTCAGTATCACAGGATATTTTATTTTCTTTGCTAATTTCAAGCCTTCCTCTACAGATTCTATTAGCCCCTCTGACCCGGGAATTGTAGGTACCCCAGCTTTCTTCATCGTATCTTTGGCCGTCGCTTTGTCGCCCATAGATCGGATCATCTCGGGTGAGGCTCCGATAAACTTAATGTTGTACTCCTGACAGATCTCTGAAAATTCAGCATTCTCAGCCAGGAACCCATATCCGGGGTGGATGGCATCCGCGTTAGTAATTTCAGCAGTGGAGATGAGTTTTGGTATATTCAGGTAGGATTCAGCACTGGATGGAGGCCCTATACATACTGCTTCATCTGCAAACCGCACATGCAGGCTTTCTTTGTCTGCCGTGGAGTAAACAGCGATAGTGCGAATGCCCATTTCTTTACAAGTACGAATGATTCGTAGCGCAATCTCACCTCGATTTGCGACCAATATTTTACTGAACATTGGAGATGCTTTTCTGGTTTTTTTAAAAATGTTTTTCACTATTAAGAGGGATCGACCAAGAACAATGGCTGATCGTATTCAACTGGGCTGGAATTTTCTATCAATACTTTTGCCACTGTGCCAGATACCTCTGATTCGATCTCATTAAAAAGCTTCATTGCTTCTATAATACAAACGGTTTGACCTTTAGTGACCTTGTCCCCAACTTTTACGAATTCATCTGCATCTGGACTTGAAGATCTGTAAAAGGTGCCAATCATAGGTGACTTTATCTCGACATAACCATTTGCTGTGGGAGCAGGGGTCCTAGAGTCTGTCTCGGCGGCTTCCTGATCAGCCACTGGAGCCGTTTCGGCCGGAGCAGCGGCCACGGGTACTGTAGCACTTATGGTGGGGGAAGCTTTTTCTATAATCTTAGTTTTCACCTCGGAGCTCTTTTTTACTTTGATTTTAAACTGCTCCGTTTCAATATTTACTTCGTCCAACCCAGATTTGGCAATAAAATCGATGAGTTCTTGAATTTCTTTTGCTTTCATAGATTACTATTTTACGCGTTCTGAGTATGAACTTGTTCTAGTATCAACCTTTATTTTTTCTCCTTCGTTGATAAACAAGGGAACTTGTATTTCTGCTCCGGTTTCCAAGGTAGCCGGCTTACTGGCATTAGTAGCAGTGTCACCTTTTAACCCCGGCTCAGTATAGGTTACCTCTAAGTTTACAAATTGAGGAAGCTCGCAAGATAGTGCAGTCTCAGTTTCCTGGTGATAGATTACTTCTACCTCTTGTCCGTCCTTTAATAGTTGAGGGGCGTTGATCAAGGATTGATCCAATGCTACCTGCTCAAAATCCTGGCTATTCATGAAATGATAACCGATATCATCCTTATATAAGAATTGATGAGGCCGTCTTTCGATACGAGCCGTGGTCACTTTTACACCGGCAGTGAAGGTGTTCTCCACTACTTTGCCAGTAGTTATATTCTTAAGTTTGGTACGAACAAATGCGGGACCTTTACCCGGCTTCACATGTTGAAACTCCACAATGGTATAGAGGCCATTGTTATATTCCAAGCACATTCCGTTTTTAAAATCTGCAGTACTAGCCATAAGATCGATAAATCGACAGTTAATTTATAAAACAAAAAGTTAATTTCAACTGATTATCCGGGATTATAGGCCCACTTTAAATAAATAGAACCCCACGTGAATCCTCCGCCAAAGGCAGCCAAAATAAGGTTGTCTCCTTTTCGAAGCTGGGATTCGTAATCCCATAAACAGAGAGGGATCGTACCAGCCGTGGTGTTGCCATACTTTTCAATGTTCAGCATCACTTTCTCGTCGTTTATTCCCATTCGTTTAGAGGTGGCATCGATGATCCGTTTATTGGCTTGATGAGGGACAAGCCAAGCAATATCCTGTGCGTGAAGATGATTTTTTTCCATGATCTCCACTGTTACATCAGCCATGTTGGTTACAGCAAACTTAAATACCGCCGAACCCTCTTGATAAACGAAGTGCTCCCTGGCGTCTATGGTTGCGTGTGTAGCTGGTCTGCGGCTGCCGCCCGCTTTTAAATGCAGATGGGCTACCCCAGATCCATCGCTTTTAAGGATGGAATCAACAATGCCAAACTCCCCATTGCTAGGTTCTAGCATTACTGCACCACCTCCATCTCCAAAGATAATACAGGTGGTTCTATCCTCGTAGTCTATTATGGAGGACATTTTATCGGCTCCAATGACCACCACTTTTTTGTACTGACCTGATTCGATGAACTTGGCCCCTGTGGCTAACGCATAAAGAAACCCGGAGCAGGCAGCCTGCAGATCATAACTAAAGGAATTGATAGCACCAACCTCGTCCGCAATTACGTTGGCGGTGGAGGGAAAGATCATGTCCGGTGTCACGGTTGCACAAATGATCAGGTCAATGTCTTTTGGATCTGTATCTGTCTTTTTAAGGAGGCCTTTTAATGCTTCAGTTCCTATAACCGAGGTCCCTTGATCCTTTCCCTTCAGGATCCGTCTTTCCTTGATACCGGTGCGGGACATGATCCACTCATCGTTGGTGTCGACCATTTGTTCTAGCTCTTGGTTAGTAAGAACGTAATCCGGTACATACCCATGTACTCCGGTGATGATCGCTTTCGTGTTTCCCATGAACTAGGTGCTTTACAATTATTGGCCGAGCCTCTCGATTATTTTTTGGTGTACATTAGACTCGACCATATTCTTGGCCTGCCATATCATATTCTTTATAGCCAAAGCGGTTGAAACTCCGTGAGCTATCAATACATTTCCATTTACTCCCAATATAGGACTGCCACCTACGGTTTCATAATTGAACTTGTCAAAAAACGGATCTGATATGTCCCTCTCCTTCATTAAGCCATAGATCGACTCAGCCAATTTGAGAATTACATTTCCAGTAAAGCCATCACAAATGATAACGTCGGCCTTATCATTGAAAAGATCATATCCTTCAATATTTCCGACAAAATTTAGATTCTTGTTGATCTTGAATAGCTGGTAAGCGGCTTGGATGAGTAGGGTCCCTTTCTTCTCTTCCTCACCCAGGTTCATTAAAGCAACCTTAGGATCTTGAATGTTAAGAACATGTTCAGCGTAAATTGCTCCGATCTCTCCGAACTGCATTAGTACATCTGGCTTGCAATCTGCATTAGCCCCTACGTCAAGAATGACCCCTAAAGTTCCGTTTTCTTTAGGCACAAATCCGGCAATACCGGGCCTTATAATACCTGAGATGGCTTTAATGGTAAACATTGCGCCAACGTGCATAGCGCCAGTATTACCTGCGCTGCAAAACGCATCTACCTGCTTGGATTTTAAAAGTTGATAGCCAACAACAATACTGGAATCAGGCTTTTGTGAGAGCGCCTTGGTTGGATGCTCTCCCATTTCTATAATTTCCTCTGCCGCTACGATCTCAATATTCGGATGATCAAGGATTTCCAGCTCTGTAAGCTTGGTCTTAAGAAGGTTTTCTTGACCCACCAAAACCAGTTGAACCGTTGAAGGTAGCTCTGCCAATGAGAGCTTTACTCCGCCTAAAATAGCATCAGGGGCAAAATCACCCCCCATAGCGTCCAAGGCTATCTTCATAAACTAGACCGCGATCTCTTTCTCAATTGCTGGCTTACCTTTGTAATATCCGCACTCAGTGCAAACGCGGTGATACAATACGGAAGCCCCGCAATTGGAACATTCCATAAAAGTAGCCACCCTGCCACTCAAGTGAGACCGTCTTTTGTCTCTTCTTGATTTCGAAATTTTTCTCTTCGGATGTGCCATAATATTATCTTAATTCTTTTTTAACTTTTTTAATGCCGCCCAGCGGGGATCTGTTGCTTCCTGTTCCGTTGTCTGCATTTCGTCTGAAGACGAATAAACCAGAGCATCTTCACTTGGTTCACCATCAAACCGGGGATGCAGTTTTTTCATTGGAACCGACAAAGCAACAAACTCATATATATACTGAGATAAGTCCAGCAC
>JBPCUG010000414.1:0-4918 GCA_051011275.1 Cyclobacteriaceae bacterium
ATATAGGGAGAAAAAGTTCGGAACGCCCAAATAGATACCGCCAACTATATTTTTTAATTGGATCTTAGGTTTTCCTATGGCCAATATTATCAACCCCATAAGTGCAGCTGAGGCAAATATAAGTAGCGGGAATATGGCGGCCTCTGATTGGGTTAAGTACTCATAGTTGGCAAAATTGATAAGCGCATCTATCGATCCTCCAACCAAGAAAAGTAAAAGAGGCAACATCAAATAACGGATCTTCTTTCCAGTACGGCTTATTTCCACAGGCCCTTTGAGTGAACTTAAAAGTATTGCTATCAAGGCCATGCAAATCCCCATGTAATTCCATAAGTCAAAAGCTTTGGAAGCTATTTTCAAAAAGAAAAGGCTGACTAAAACCGGTATGACCATCGACATTTTGCTTGCTACCGTTGCCACCACCACACCAAGTCCCTGGGTTACTTTACCCATTAAATAGAAACTGCCAATGAAGGTCGCACCTAAAACAATCGCCAAAGTAACCCAATTTGTCTGATAGTTTGCTTGCAAAACCTGATTGAAACCACCAAGGAATATCAGTCCGGTAAATACGCACACCAAGTAATTAACTACGATAGCCTGAAAGGTATTCATCCTGAAATGAGAAAATGAACGGAAGGATAGGAATAACCCTACATTACACAAAATAGCTAGGGCTAGGTAGTAGTACATATGGCCAAGTTTGCGGTCCAAATATCTGCTAAATATGTTGATATGCATGGCATATAATAAAAAGATAACAGGTTCAGCCGGTTTGGTTATATTATTTTAATTTAGTGTAGATAATAACTAAGCTTTGGTTACAAAAGTCAAAATTCGAACTGAGGATATCATTGATAAATCGTTTCGATTCCTGATCAATCCATCATGGTATCAGTTTACCGTCACTTTTGAGACGCATCTATACCAGCAGCCTGAATATATGGCGCTATTTTCTGATAGTGAGCGTATTTCTTTTGGTATTGCCCGATCAGACCAGCCTGAGTTGCTTGCTTTTATTTCTTTTCAGTTGAATAGTGGAAGGGCTTGCAGCGGGGTAGGAAAGCCATTTGGTAGCTTGGATTTCAGTCAATATATAAATGAGGACGTATTGTATCGTTTTCTTCTATTTGTTGAACAGCAGCTAAAAGCAATAGGTCTACAATACGTGGAGATGCGTTTGCCGGCTTTGGCCTATCAACCTTCGAAGGTTGGAGTGTGGCAAAAAGTTTTGGCAGATCGTAGCTATCGTCAATTAGAGTTTGCGGTGAACCATCATCTGCAGGTAAACGCTACTCCTTTCGAACAAGGCATACATACAATGGAGCAACGCAGACTAATGAAATGCAAAAAAATGCGGTTTCAGGTTGAAAAAGCAGACTCAGAAGATTTGAGTGAAATTTATCATTTTATAAAGGCCTGCCGAGAGGAGCGTGGACAAAGCTTGTCATTGTCATGGGAAGAGATGCGTACTGCCGCACTGGCCTTTCCCCAAGCATACTTGTTATTTAAAACTACTTTAAACGGTGCTCTAGTTGCCGCGGCAATAGTTGTAAGAGTTAATCAGAGGATACTTTATAACTTTTATCCAGCCAGCGGTCTGAGATACCAATCTTATAGCCCTCAGGTAATCTTGCTGGAATATATCTATCAATATGCCCAAAAACATCACTATGAGATTTTGGATCTAGGAACTTCGATGGTTGCCGGCGAGCCTAAAGCAAGTTTAATAAACTATAAGGAAAGGGTAGGTGGTATTTCAACGGCAAAGCTTTGCTTCGATAAGTCATTAATATGAAGCCATTAGTGTCAATAATAATCGTATCCCACAACCAGGTGACACATTTGGAGCAGGCAGTACATTCCGCTCTGGACCAATCCTATCAAAATACCGAAATTATTGGAGTAGATGACCATAGTAGTGACGGAACCAACGAATTATGGTTGCAGTTGTCGGTCAAATATCCAAGGATAAAATACCTCCCTCGAATTGCACATCAGGGCTATTGCAAAACTTTTAACCGGGGGTTTGCAATGGCTCATGGAAAGTACATTATCGATCTCTCCGCCGATGACATCCTGCTCCAAGAAAGAGTGGCCATTGGAGTGGATAGCCTGGAACAAGCTCCGGACGAGTATGGTGTACATTTCACCGATGCGCATTACATCAATGAACGAGGTGAGATGATTTCGGGCTACTATAAGCGCAATAGAAAGGGGCTGCTCAAAACGCAAGTGCCTCATGGTAACATCTACCAAGACCTACTAGAACGGTATTTTATTTGTACTCCTTCGATGATGATAAAAAAGCAGGTGCTGGATACCTTAGGAGGGTACGATGAAAGGCTTTACTATGAGGACCTCGATTTCTGGATCCGATCTTCACGGAATTACAAATATGCTTTTACTGATCAAGTGCTGGTTCAAAAAAGAGTACTCGCCAATAGCATGGCAAAAGGACAATACCGGCCTGGTAGCTCTATGTTAACCAGCACTTATCAAGTTTGCGAAAAAGCTCTACAGTTGAACCGAAGCAACAGCGAACATAAAGCTTTGGCTACTCGCATAGGTTACGAATTACGGCAATGCATATTCCTCAATGAATACAACCTTGCCAGCCAATATCTAGAGCTTATCGATCAGTTGCCAAGTGTTCCATGGTACTACCAATTGGCTAAAAGGCTAGTGGCCCTTAAGTGGAACTGGACTTTTCTTAGACGTATGATGAAGCCGGCCAAATGATCTACCTGCGGTTGTCATCATTCTCCATCATGCTAAGATAACTGAGGTAGCGACTTTCGGCAATTTCTCCCGTTTCAACCGCTTTGAGCACTGCACATTTTGGCTCGTGTAAGTGGGTGCAATTATAATATTTGCAGGCTCCGAAAAGGGCGCGCATTTCAGGAAAATAATGGCTTAGTTCCTCTTGTCCGATTTCCAACAAGCCCAATTCCTTAATTCCAGGGGTATCAATAATGTGCGTGTTAGGGTTTATTTCAAACATTTCTGCAAAGGTCGTAGTATGAACGCCTTTTTGGGCAAAATCTGAAACTTCTGCAGTGAGTTGCTTTGCTTGAGGAATGATCTTATTGATCAGAGTGGACTTACCAACTCCCGAATGGCCTGCCAGCAGGGAGGTTTTTCCTTCTAGCAATTCTTTGAAAGTTTCCACACCACTTTCTGCTAACGCTGAAATCAAGTGGCATTTGTAATTCAATCCTTCATAGACTGCTGCCAGAGCTTTTTGGTTGGCTAGTTGCTCCTCGTCCATTAGGTCGAGTTTGTTAAACAGTAGCAAAGTAGGGATCCTGAAGCTTTCGGCGGTGACAAGAAACCTATCAATGAAACCGGCAGAGGTGCGTGGATAGGCAAGAGTTACCATTAACACAGCTTGATCGAGATTGGCGGCTAGTATGTGCCCTTTGTTGGGATTTTTAATTGACTTCCTGATGATGTAGTTTTTCTTAGGCTCAATTTCTGTAATGATCCCGGTTTTGTTTTGGGCATCCTCGATCTCAAAAACAACATCGTCTCCAACAGTCAAGGGGTTGGTAACTTTCAAGCCTTTGATCTTGAATTTCCCCCTAAGCCGACACTGGTATGGGTGTCCCTCCTTGGAGCAAACCAAATACCAGGAGCCTGTGGATTTATATACTCTGCCCAGCATGTAGCTCGTGGATTTGTTTCATGATGGCTCTGGTGGCTCCTACATTTCCCTGTACATATGTTCTACACTGATGTGCTACTTCCCGGTATGTCTTTTTATCTTCTGATAAGGCTTTAACCCTCTGCTCAAGTTCATGAGTATCCTTAATTGCGAAAGCTCCTTTTATCCTAATTAGGTCAATTGCTTCCTGAAACTTTTTATAATTACGATCACCAAAGAAGATTGGTATCCCAAAAGCTGCTGCCTCCAAAATGTTGTGCAAACCTTGACCATAAGCTCCACCGATGAATGCATAGTTTCCATATTGATATAAGGATGAAAGTAACCCCACCTTATCCACTAGCAGGACGTCAGCGTTGACCGGTGGCTCAAAGACTTGGGTATATCTTGTCATGCTACGAGTGATCTTCTTTTCTATTTGATTAAAAAAGGTTTCATTCATCTCGTGAGGCGCCAGAATAAATTTAACCTCTTGATGAGAATTGATGAAAGGAATCAGTACATCCATATCATCAGGCCAACAACTGCCAACAACCATTACCGGACTTGCTCCTATAAACGATTCAACCAGCGGAAGTGAAGAGGCATTCTTAGCTACATCGCTCACCCGATCAAAACGGGTATCACCACCTATGGAAATAGAAGTGATGCCGATACCCTGTAGTAGGTCTAGGGAATTTTGATTTTGGACAAATATATGTTGGAAACAGCGGAGTAGCTTTCTTTGAAGTTGTCCGTAAGGCTTGAAGAAGATCTGCTGTTTACGAAAGATGGCAGAAATAAGCAAAACTGGTATATCGGCTTTCTTGAGCTGGGTCAGATAATGGTACCAAAACTCATATTTGACAAAGATCACAAGCTTGGGATTGGTCATGTTAACGAAGCGCCTGGCATTAGATACGGTGTCAATAGGGAGATAGAAGATGTAGTCTGCTCCGGAGTAATTTTTTCTAATTTCATATCCCGAGGGTGAAAAGAAAGTAAGCAGAATTTTGAGATCCGGGTAGGTCTGGCGAAATGCCTCGATCACAGGTCTGCCCTGTTCAAATTCTCCTAAAGATGCGCAATGAAACCAAACCAGTTCGTCAGTCCTATCTTCTAAATCAGCGGCGATTTTGGCCAGCAGGTTTTTTTGACCATCTATCAGTAACCTTGCTTTTGGATTGAATAATGAAGCCAGCCGAACACTCGCTTTAAAAACGAAAATGGAGGCATTGTAGATAGATCGCTGAAAAAAAAGTAACATCTGGT
>JBPCUG010000415.1:0-4969 GCA_051011275.1 Cyclobacteriaceae bacterium
GCTCAGTTTAATTTGAAACCTATTACCATGATATCATCAGTTTGGTCTGCAGCCCCCATCCAGGCAGTTAGCTCTTTGTCCAAGGCTTGTTGCTGCTCTGTCATTGGCCGATCGGCGATAGTGTTAAGAAATTTCTTAAACCTTTTTTTCATATATTTTTTGCTTCCACCTCCACCAAATTGATCTGAAAATCCATCTGAAAACAGATAAAATATTTGCCCTTTTTCAAACGGAACTTCCTTTTCCTGAAAGGTCTTTATGTCATCTTCCAGATAGTCCCCAACTGTATCACGATCACCTTTAATTACTAGGAGCCCGTTTCCTTTCATTGTGTAAAGATCACTTTTGGCTCCAGCAAAGCTGACTTTCCCTTCTGCCTCATCTATCTTACAAACTGCCATATCCATACTGTGGTTGGAGATATCGATATTTCTACCCATAAGGGTTTCCTTCAATTTAATATCAAGCTCTGTTAATATTTTTGATGGGCTTGAGACATTGTTTTCGATCACTATTTGATTTAGCAATGAGTTACCGATCACGGTCATAAAGGCACCGGCTACTCCATGGCCAGTACAGTCCACAGTAGCAAGGATATGATGTCCATTCTTTTGTCGGTGCCAGTAAAAGTCACCGCTTACAATATCTTTGGGCCTATAGAACACGAAAGATTCAGGCAGGCTTTTTTTCAATGAGGTGTTGTCCAATATTGCACCTTGTACACTTTGAGCATATTTAATTCCATCTTTAATATCTTTATTTTGCTTTTGCAACAGTGCCTTGATCCTGGCATTGGCTCGATTTTTTAAGTAATAGATTAGTGCTAGCAAAGTTAAAAGCAATGCCACAACTACCCCACCAATTATAAGTTGCTGGTTATTGCTAAGCTGGAGTCTTTGGATCTCGGACTCCTTTTTTAGCAGTTCTATCTCACTTTCTTTCTGTTCTAATTCATAAGTCCTTTCCAACTCATAAATGCGTCGGTTGCTTTCCTGGTTAAAGATGTTGTCTTTGGTAACAATATGAAGCAGCAGATAGTCCTTAGCTTGCCGCCAGTCCCCAATACCGAAATACGTATCTGATAGCGCTTTGTAGACCTCCATCACAATCGGATTCCCCTCAGCAGCCTGAGCCAGCTCAAGGGCCTGCATTTGATAGTCAATAGCAGCTGTGGAATTGCCCAGATTATCATAGGTAATCCCTATATTGTGAAGTGCCTTTGCCTGACCTAGCTTACTTTGGTTAGACTCCTCAATATCGAAGGATCTGCGATAGTAAAACAAAGCACTATCGAATTTCTTCTCTTGAAAATGAACATTGCCCAGATTTGTGAAAGGCTCAAACACCAGGAATTTTTGCTCAAGCCCCTCATAGATATCTTTGGCCATAGAATAGTACTCTTTGGCTTGATCGGTTTCCCCTCTATCAAAATAGATATTGCCAAGATTACTAAAAGAGTTGATCATGCGCCTTTTATCTCCAGAAGGCTCTATGATATCATGGGCTTCAATAAAGTAGCTTAGGGCTCTTTCCAGATCACTCTTGCTGGAGTAGATAATACCAATATTGCCCAAAGTAGAGGCGATCCCATCTTGGTTGTCTATTGCACGATGAAGTTTTAGGGATTGCTGGAAATAGCTCAGGGCCTTATCCAAGTTGCCAATATTTTGGTGGATGACACCAATATCATTTAGTGAGTAGGCGATTCCAGGTTGGTATTCAATTTCTTCAGAAAGTGCTAATGCTTGTTTAGCCTGTTGAAATGCCGCAATCGGATCCTGGTTGACGGTGGCCTTAAATTGCTTAATTAAGAACTCCACTTCTTGTTGCTCAGCTGTTAATTGGTCGCTGTGTGCAAGGCTGTCGCTATCCGAAAAGTTGTATGAGGACAGGAACACCAAAATGCACACTAGACTAGTCACAACTGACAATCTCATTCTTCCCCCATTGATTTCTTTTAAAATTACAATTTTTCAATCAAAGGCAATATTTAAAACAGGTTCTTTTTACTGGTTTAAAGTCATAGCCCTTAGAAAGTCGACAAATTCTTGAGCCCCATAATCCGCCAGTCCATGTTTGCTAAATACAATTTTACCTTCCGGAGAAATAACATAGGTGGTCGGTATCGATGGAACTTGATAAGAAGATGGAAGAGCGCCCGCTAGTTGATAAGCAGGGAATAGATACTGCTTTTTGGCCAATAGCTGCCTTGCTTTTTCCGGGTCTTTATCAAGACTCACCATAAAAAACTTTACGCCCTTGCCGGATAGCTCAGTATATAGCTTTTCGATCTGAGGCATTTCAGCCAAACATGGTGGGCACCAGCTGGCCCAAAAATTGATAAAGACCACCTGGCCTTTGTAGTCGGAGAGGTTGATCCTATCGCCATCAAAGCTTTCTAGTTGCAATCGAAAATCAGCGGCCGCATGAGAACCAGGAGCTTCATCTAAATCGGGTTGAAATAATCCCGTATGCAACATGAAACGTTGGAATCCGGCTTTTATCTCGGTACCCAGGTCGGTAAAAAGTAATACTCCTAATAAACCAAGAAAAAAGATCCATTGGACCAGGTCTCGTGCTTTTAGTGCTATCATATCCGGATTTTCCCCATAACATCAATTTTGTTTGGCTAAGTTCATAAGCCGGATCGATTTTAATGAAAAAAGATATAGGCAATCACGATGGCGGCAATAATACCTACTGCGTCGGCAAAGAGCCCGCAGGTAATGGCATACCTGGTTTTCCTGACACTTACGGCACCAAAGTACACAGCAATTACATAAAAGGTAGTCTCGGTAGTGCCTTGCATAACACTGGCAAGCCGGCCAACAAAATGGTCTACACCATAGTGATTCATGGCCTCGATCATCATGCCCCTGGCGCCGCTGCCGCTCAAAGGTCTGACAAACGCCGTAGGCATTGCAGGCACAAAATCTGAATTGATTCCTACTAGCTCAACTATATAAGCCAATCCGCTGGTGAGAAAATCCAAAGCCCCGGAAGCACGGAATACGCCGATAGCTACTAGCATGGCCACAAGAAATGGAATGATCTTTACCGCTACCACGAATCCTTCTTTTGCGCCTTCTACAAAAGCCTCATATACATTAACCTTCTTCCTCCAGGCCATAGTTATAAAAGAAACAATGATGCCCAACATAACTATATAGCTGGCATTGGCAGATGTATTTCTAGCTTCTTCAGGATCTAAACCACTGAAGTACCAAATGATCAAGCCAACTACCAATATCACACCACCTAGGTAGGATAGGACCACACGGTTTAGGAGATTAATTCTTTGAACCAATGCTACCACTATTAAACCGGCAAAAGAGGCAAAGAATGTTGCCAAGAGTATAGGAATAAAAACATCCGATGGATCTGCCGCCCCTTGCTGTGCCCGAATCACCATTACATTGATCGGTAAAATGGTGAGTCCTGAAGTATTTAAGACCAAAAACATGATCATGGCATTTGAGGCCCTATCTTTTTCCGGATTAAGTGTTTGCATTTCCTCCATCGCCTTTAGGCCAAGAGGTGTAGCCGCATTATCTAAGCCGATCATATTGGCGGTAATATTCATGATCATGGCTCCAATAGCCGGATGGTCTTCAGGTATTTCAGGAAAAAGCTTGCGGAAAAATGGTCCTACTAGATGACTAATGAACTTTACGATACCACCCTTTTCCCCGACCTTCATGATCCCCAGCCAAAGGGCCATTGCTCCAGTCAAATAAAGCGAGATCTCAAAACCTAACTTGGCATTGTCGAAGGTAGATAGTCCGATGCGCGGGATGATCTCTACATCACCAAAAAATATCAGCCGCACGAGACCTACGACAAAGGCGATAACAAAGAAGGCAATCCAAATGTAATTAAGGGCCATAAATTATTGATTGCAGGCGCCGAAAGATAGGTATTTATTTCAATAAAATTTTACTATACCTTTGAGGAATGAATCGATCCGGATATGGACTTACTAGTCTGTTTGGCTTTGCAATACCTTTGTTAGTATTTGCCTGTGCAAGTGACGATGCTCCGGCAAATTTGGAAGACGCAGAACTACAACGACTGTTAGCCGCAGACTCAGCAAAGGTATGGCAACGTATGAGCCGAAGGGAAAATGGAACCAACACAACACTTCCGGATTGTGAAATAGACAATGTATTGATTTTTTCTTTAGCTGAGTCTTCCGAAGATACAGTGACCATCAACTATGAAACAGGGCCACTACTTTGCTCCGGCGAAAGTGATAGTTTGATCTTTCAAGGTGCATGGGATATCTTTTCAAGTGATATCCCGGAGGTATACGATTCATTACGTCTGATAATTGCCGGGGATACCTCATTGCGGAATATTGATTTCATTACCTCTCAAATGCTCATGCTTTCCTATGAAGAAGAAGCATCTGGACAGGTAGTTCAAGTAGTGGAATCCTATCAGTTTATTCCTTAACCACGCTAAACCACTACATTTTTCTGAGAAACTCTGTGGATCTCCGTGCCACTAGCAGTCGCTAACCATTGATTAGATGGAAAGTATGGCACCCAATCAGTGCGGCAGTCTCGGTTCTTAATCGATTGTTCCCTAAACTGACAACCTTAAATCCAGCCCCTTCTGCTTGCGATACCTCCTTTTTGCTAAAGCCACCTTCTGGGCCGATCAGGAGGCAGTATCTTTTTTGGAGAGGTATTAAATTTTTTAATTGCTGCTCATTGGCCGGAACACAGGCAATGAATTTTTCATATTCTGCTGGCACTTGCTTTGTTAGCTCCTTAAAATTAATTATTGGGTTGATCTGCGGTAAGCGTGCTTTTACCGACTGTTTCATTGCTGCAATTGCTTTTTTTTCCAGCCTTTCCAAATTAAGCTTCTTCCGCTCCGAATGTTGACAGGTAAAAAACGAAAGCTCATCAATTCCAATTTCTACCGCCTTCTCCACCAGCCATTCCACTCGATCTTGGTTTTT
>JBPCUG010000416.1:0-4030 GCA_051011275.1 Cyclobacteriaceae bacterium
CCATAAGATCAAGGTTGAATACTTTAACCAGTCAGGTGGTTACTGGCTAGATGTCTATTATAAAGGCCCGGGTATTGATAAGCAAATTCTTCCTGCCGATAAATTGTTTTTGACAGAGAATTCAATCTAACAGTTAAGCCTACTTAAAGCACTTCGTCTATTTGATTTTTTCCAGGGCATTTTTCAGCGTTTCAAGGATAAGATCGCAGTCATCTTTGGTAATGACCAAGGAGGGTCGCATGGTTATGATATTACCTTCAATTACCTTAAACGCCACGCCTTCTTCCAAACAGTGGTACATGATTTGTTCCGCCTCTTCAATCGCTCTCTCTTTGGTTTCTCTATTTTTGACCAGGTCAACACCAATATGGAATCCCTTTCCGGCAATATTTCCAATCAATGGATAAATTTCTTGCAACTCCTTCAATCGGTTGAGGAGATACTCACCTAAACTTTCAGCATTCCCAACCAGATTGTTTTCTTCAATGTAGGCTATTTCTGCCAGGCCAGCAGCTGAACAAAGGGGGTTTTTTTCGTGTGTAAAATGACCAATCGACCGGTTCTTTATGGTGTTGTATTTGTCTTTAGTAACCATTCCTGCAAAAGGCACTACACCTCCACCCAACGATTTTCCCAATACCAGTACATCCGGGGTTTCGAAGTGTTCCGATGCAAACATTTTTCCCGTCCTTCCCAAGCCTTCGATTATTTCATCGAAAATCAGGAATATATCATGATGTTCGCACAAGTATTTGATCTCCTGCCAATATTCGCGTGAAGGTACTACAGGTGTGGCCGAAATGGGTTCTGCTATAATAGCGGCTATATCGGGATGATGCTTTAAGATGTTTTTGATCTGTCGCAGATACTCCTGATCAATTGCCTCCTGATCGGCATACCCCCAAGGGTTTCGATAATAGTTGGGGAATTCAACATGAAACGCACCAGGTACCATGGGGCCGTTTCCCACGGTGAAATGTTCCTCTCCTCCTAGGCTTGATGCTTGGAAACCTGTTCCGTGATAGGAATCCCAATACGAAATAGTTTTCCATTTACCGGTGACTTGCTTAGCCAACATAACCGCCATTTCAATAGCTTCAGACCCGCCCGGACAGAACAGTACCTTATCCAGCCCATCAGGTGTAATTTCAACCAATTTTTTGGCCAGGTTTATAGCAGGAAGATTCGTATATCTTCTAGGCGTGAAGGCAAGGCTCATATCCAATTGTGCTTTCACTGCTTCCACCACTTTTGAATTGTTAAATCCTGCATTATGCACTCCGTTTCCATGAAGGTCAAGGTATCTCTTACCGTTAAGGTCATAAATATACTGCCCTTCTGTTTTTGAAAGCACATTCATTACCGGGGTAGAGAGGGCCTGGTGAAGAAAATATTTTGAATCTTCTTCGATCCAAAACCTGGTTTCCTGATCTAAGGTTTGATTATAAATCCTTCTATTTTCCGTTGAGTTGTTGTCTCCTTGCTCCTTTGATACCGGCTTTCCCATAATTTAGTTTATCGTTTAAGCTATTTCTGCTTTGCTGAAAGGCAAGGTTTGTTTTATTGTGATGTATAAGGCCCAAAAATTGCCTTAATTTTATAAGCAGGATCACTGTCGTCAAGGATTATTACTTGGTAGCTTTCTCCCTCAGGGTCTACACGCACTACAATATGTCCTTGTGCACTTTTAAGGTGTTCCAGCCTTGGTCCGATTACCTGATAATTGGGATCAAGCATATTGGTAGCAAAAATGTCCCGAGGGCCGGGATAAATGTGCTGGTTCAACAATCTCCTTAAAACTGAGTTCCCCGGATGATCAGAGGACCAGACACTTATTATGTGAACCCTTGGCCTCAGTGATTGAAGAAAGAAAGTATTTTGAGCATCCCGATTACCATGGTGGTTTAATACATTTACTTCGACCGGCCCTACTGCTTTTGCTACCGGGGTTTCCATATCTTCCCATAATGGTTCACCCGGTTCCAAAATTCCCGGCAGGTCACCTCCGGTATAATAATCAAACTTGCCATAGCTAATTCTGAAGGAAATACTGCAAGGGTTTTCTCCGGGTAGCTCTCTATTCTGAGCCTTTAAGGAT
The DNA here is from genome assembly GCA_051011275.1 of Cyclobacteriaceae bacterium. Lineage (GTDB taxonomy): Bacteria > Bacteroidota > Bacteroidia > Cytophagales > Cyclobacteriaceae > JBPCUG01. Next base: position 2,099 of record JBPCUG010000416.1, read on the forward strand.
TCTATTTCAGGAAAATTTGCCCTGGTATTATTTGCGACACCTGTCCATACTTCACCATTGACTGAAATGTTGCGCACTTCAAAAGCGGGGTATTTATCCGAATTATTAAGTAATGTGATTTGATCATGTTGGCCGGCCAAAAACCTCTGGATAGTCATTCCATTGTTATTGGTTTGCCAATCTATAAATAAACGATAATTTTTCATCATGGCATTGCCAAGTGGTTGGGGATAATTGTAATCGGGCCAGCCGCGGTCTAGGAGTGTTTTTATGGGTATGTGCTCTCCAACGGTTGTGATCCCGGTCAATTTATAGGTTCCTGACTTTGAGCTCGGAGACAAGGAATGTGGGTTTCCCATATGATCACCGTGGAAATGTGAAATGGCTGCAAAGTCGATATCTTTTTGGGGAAGGCCTTCTTGTACGAAGCGCAGGTAATTCACTATCCATTCCCCAGGTGTTTTAGTGGCGTCAGGTTTTTGCACTGCATTTCTGGGCCCTTTCGTCCTAGGATTTGTCAGATCCATTTCACCTGCGTCAAAAAGCATGGTGGTGCCGTCAGGAAATACAAAGAAAGTGCAATCACCCATTCCTGTGTTTATGTGATGAATGTCTAAATAACCATCTTGCCATCTGGGCAGGAGGTCACCAGGTTTTTGTGCGCAAATGTTTAAAGTAGGACTGAACAGTATCCACACAATTAGGATCCGGCCAACTATCCAGGAAAGTTTACATTTCAAAAAAGATTTTGATTTCATAAGCTTAGGGTTGCTGGGTGGTTATGCAAATGTTTTGATTACTGTTTGGTTGCTATAGTTATGCTCTTTATAATATAGTATATATCAAATTGATTTTGATTAGTTTAATATTAGTAAATATTTGGGCGGGTTGATAGGAATCAAAACAATTACCTGTTGCTAAAAGGGAATCAATCATGGACAAGGACAAACTTAGATCCGAAGGAGATATAAACATTACCGATAATAGAGTAGCCTATTGGGAAGCCAACATTGATGAAGACACAGCAGTGTTACTTGAAATGGACAATAAATATTTTTTGCACCAGTCCCTTTCAACTCCCTGCCTCAATGTGATAGAGTCTTGCAAAGGCGCATCAATTGTGGATAGGGAAGGCAGAAGTTACCTTGATTTCCATGGCAACAATGTCCATCAGGTCGGTTTCGGAAACCCTGAGGTAATCAAGGCTATTACAAAACAGATGCAAGAACTCTCCTTTTGCACCCGAAGATACACAAACAAACCTGCCATTGACTTGGCTAGGAAATTGGTGGAATTGGCACCGGGTGATCTCAACAGGGTATTGTTCGTTCCCAGTGGCGCCTTGGCTATGGGGATGGCACTCAAACTGGCGCGGTCAAAAACCGGAAGATTCAAAACCATTTCCATGTGGGATTCTTTTCATGGGGCTTCTCTGGATACTATTTCAATTGGAGGGGAGGCAATTTTCAGAAGTGAGATTGGGCCTCTCTTGCCTGGGACTGAACATGTACCGCCACCGGATGCACAAAATTGTCCTTGGGACTGTGCAGGAGAATGCAAGCTGAAATGTGCCGACTATATTGAATATGTGCTGGAGAAAGAGGGTGATGTAGCGGCTGTGATTGCAGAAACTGTGCGATCGACACCGTATATTCCACCTAAGGAATATTGGCAAAATGTCAGGGCCGCTTGTGATCGTCACGGAGCTCTTTTGATCCTGGATGAGATCCCACATTGTCTGGGCCGCACGGGAACGATGTTTACCGTTGAACACTACGGTATAGTTCCCGATATGGTTGTAATAGGAAAGGGGCTTGGGGGAGGAGTATTTCCGTTAGCCGCACTTATAGCCAGGGAAGAACTTAATGTGATGAAGGATAAAGCCCTGGGACACTATACCCATGAAAAAAACCCGGTGGCTTGTGCAGCCTC
>JBPCUG010000417.1:0-4090 GCA_051011275.1 Cyclobacteriaceae bacterium
GTCAGTAAACGCGGTCAATTGAAAATCTGCACCTAAATCTTGGATGGTAAGCCCTGATATCATTTCCTCACATTGACTTACGTTATCTACCAATGTTACTTCATAGGCGCCCGCCATCAGGCTAGGAGCGGATACCATGGCAGGTCCATTGACGGTATCACTTGAAACAATGGAGGTGCCATCGTTAATATTGTAAGTGAAGCTGCCACTACTTGTCACATTCAAGTCTATACTACCATTTGGAGCTCCACAACCAGGTGAATCATTGGCGGATGCTGTAAACGTTGGCGGTGCCAAGACTTCTACCATTACCGTATCCATGGTAACACAAGCTGTTACCATATCGGTAACTGCTACGGTATAGAGATAGGTGCCAGGTGTATCGGTTACTACATCGTAGATCCGGGTGGTATCACCGGGTTGCATAGCCACAGGATTACCATCCAAGCTCACTTCCCAGGCAAAAGTTGAATTGGGATTGGCAGCATTGAGGCTATCGGCTTGATCATTTACACAGTAAATCCTATCAGGACCAAGATCTACTACCGGGCTGACAGGCGCCGCGTCGAAATTCATGCTTTGCACACAACCAGCTGGATTGCTTACCATAACCGAATACCTGCCGGCTTCAGTGATGGTAACCGTCCTAGTGGTTTCGCCATTTGGAGACCACAGATAGGACAAACCTACCGTATCCTGCGAAGCCGCACTAACTACCGCTGATCCGTTACACAACGGTACGAAAGCCGGTATGCTATCCAATACTGGCGGAGCAGATATCTCGATGGTAGCGATACTATCCAACACCGGCTCTGGATCGCAGTTAAATATTTTTAGATTCACATCGTACAGCCCAGGTGCGGTAAAAGTAAGCGAGTCATTCTCCATAAAGGATGAGAATATTACTGTAGTATCACCAGTCGGCACGATGGTCCATTCAAAGCGGTCTAAAGACCCACATGGACCAGTTGCTGATAAAGTAGTTGGTTCTTGCAGGCAAAAGCCATCTATGGCCATACCTGGTGCCTGAGGTGAAGTGGCATTGCTTTCGGCAAAGTTGGGTAGCCCTAGTCGACTTGTAGTACCTCCCGCTAATGGAAACCCATCTTCAATATAGCCCAAGCTTCTACCAGTAGTGTCATCCGGATTAGTAATACGGCCTAGTGAACCTTGCCCATCCCTAGCGACATATAATTGTCCATCAGGTCCTCTTTGAATGGCTCCTAAAGTTGGCCCACTACCTGAAGTAAAATCCTCTGGTGGCGTGCTTTCAATGGCGGCAAAAGTAGTGTCTGTCCTGATGCGAAATATTCTATTCGGGGTGGAAGCAAATAAGTAATTACCACTACTGGAGAAAGCGACTCCATATGGAGCTTCAGTGAGTTCTACTCTGGCTACACTATCGATAACTCCGGTGCTGTCAGCAAAGCTGAATACCTCTACGGCATTTTGCCCGTTTATAGCTACGGCCAATTTATCTTGAGCGGGGGAGAAAGCCATATAACCTTCACCATCTTGCTGGTTCCCTATACTATGTATGGAACCTATAGAACTGAGAATCGGGTTCCCAATGCCTTCGGCTACCAGTGGATAGGCCCTAAAAGTGTTAGTGCCGAACTCGTGTCCTACTACCCAGCTTTCGTCTATGCCAGCGATCCTTTCCGTGCTTTTTTCAAATAAAGGTTTTTGCTTGATCACAACATCGCCCAATCCGCCATCTTCTTTTATATCTACTACCGCGTAACCAAATCTATAGGAGTCGTTTCCGGATTGATCAAAGAGCTCCTCAGTCGTAAAAATATAGAAGAGCGTCTCGTCGTCAGGGAAGCGCATTATCAACGATGACTGCGTAGAATTGCGATTGCCCCCAATATCTGTTCCGTTCGGCATGACATTCCCTTCACGGTTCCACACAGTCTCGCCGTCAGTATAAAAGATCACATTTCCATTGCGATCTGAGATAGTTGAAGTCCCCTCGGGGGTATCCATTGGCCCTGAAATAGCTGTGGCCGGATCGTTGAAATCGATCCCTGCATTTTGACCAAAATACCAAACGCTGGAAGTTTGCCTTTCTTCGCCGCAGACTACCACTTCAGCACTGGAGTAGGACTTACACCCTAAAGCATCTTCGGCTATCACCCAATATACACCAGCTGTATCGGTAGTAAATGTAGGGCTCGTTGAGCCGTCATGCCAAACATAACTTATGGCCTCCATGGTTGTTGCATCCAAAGTAGTAGAGGTCATTGGACAGATGGTATCATTCTGCAACTGCACCATTAACATCGACTGTTGGATGTTGACCACCGTGTCTTCCTGCTGCAGCTGCCCATTGATAAAGTATCGTACCTGTATTTGCTTCGGCCCTCCATTTTGAAAGGTAAACGAGGAAGCGATTAAATTTGCACTACCCTCATTGTTAAAATTCCAGCTAAAATCCTCTCCCATTGGGTCCATATCTGGGAAAAAACGAGTCAAGTTGTTAGAGCAAGCAGGATCAGGGATCCACATAATGGTTTGCGGACCTGCGTTGCGCCTGGAAAAAGCAAACTCGGGAAACTGCCGGCCGTTAAAACCAATGTTTTCAAATTCCATAGGTGCCACTTCGTAATCTACACTGTCTCTTACCAGATCAGGAAGATTAATACGAGCAATATAAAACTGATTCACATTATTTTCATAGAGATGATAGATCCTGTCATCCGGCCCAAGCCTCAATCCCAAACTTCTGGTGATTGAAGTTGACAAAAGGGGCTGTATATTGGGTGTATTTGGATCGTACTGGTATAACTGTCCGGTTGCGGGACCTGTCCCTCCATGTCTTGAGATGTAAAGTTTGGATCCGTTGGCTGACCATTCGGTATCGTATACAGCATATTGACCCCCATCACTATTACCGGAATTCGGAATTTCTTGCTGGAAAGTGATGGCTCCTGTGGCACGAGCGAAGTCAAAAATTTGAACGTTCCTTCCTGAATTTTGAGGGGATACAGCGATCTTTCCGCCGTCTCCATCAGTATAGGCAAAGTTGGCGGCAACCAGGGATAAAGCCCCTGCTGCACTTAAATTGAAAGACTGGACATTGGTTACACCAGTGGTGGAAATCTGTAAAACATTATAAGTAGCACTACCGAAGTCTTGTGTGATTAACCAACAAGAAGTCAGACCGGGATTGGGTACAATGATCATGGCTTCAGAGGTATTAGTTACTGGGGTACCCATATTTTTTTGTATCACACTTCCTCTTGGTGGCTGGAACATGGGTGCTGTTCCTTGCAGGCTCATATCTACAATAGAATATTCAATGATCCCCGGCAAATTTTGATTGCCACTATTTGTAAAGACATAAAATTGATCCTCCGTATTGGGCACTGGGCAAATGGCCGCTGGCTGATTTGCAATGTCAATTCCATTCAAGCCAGTGCCATTATCCATAATTTGGTGCGACGCATCGTATATTGTAGTCCCATCAGTGTAGAATAGGAGCTCACCAGTTAAGGGATCGGTAGCTACCGCACTACCACCATTGCCAAAAGGAGTGGCCTGAGTAGTTACATGATTAGGCTCATTGTCTGATTTATTAAAAACAATAGCATCACTTGAATTACCAAAAAACCAATTGTGCCGCGAAAAATTTTGGGCAACGGTTTGTGCGGTTAATTGAAAAGCAGGTAGTAAAAGTAGAGGGAGGAGTAGTAAAAAACCAGGCTTCCTTAACATATCATCTTCAGAATTAAAAACCAATCAGGACCAATCAAAGCGAGCCAATACTTACGTCAATAGTTGAACCATTCTATAGTTAAACTTGTAATATCGTAAAATAATTGCAAAAATATTCACAAATTTAATACATAAGACGCTTAATATGACGTTTAAGCTGGGAGGATTATACATATTTCGTCTATTTGTCTTATTATTGGCGGTTGATCTGCGTGGATAGACGACCCAGCATTGTTTCAAGTTAAATGAAAAACTTACTTTCTCTTTTCTTACTTACTGTGACGGTATTTAGCACGTCGGAGTTGCGTGCTCAAGACCCGCAATTTAGTCAGTTTTACGCGGCCCCTCTTTATTTGAATCCCGGGTTCGC
>JBPCUG010000418.1:0-10777 GCA_051011275.1 Cyclobacteriaceae bacterium
CCCTTAAGCATTGGTCAAATCAACTGGCCCATAGTATTCTTCAACAGGATCGGAACTTTATTATTCCTTCAAACCAGATTTATAATAAACTCATTGCACCTATAAAAGATAAGGTTGCGCTTGCACATCAACTTATCATAGTCCCGGATGACGTACTAAGCCTAATCAATTTTGAGACACTGGTCACTAGTAAGCCAGAGTCCGAAAGAATTTACTTCCCATCCTTTAAAGATTACCTTATATACGATCATCAAATTAGTTATGCATTTTCAGCCACCACTCTAAAGGAAACCCACAAGACAACTAAATCACCAAGCAAGTCATTTTTAGGTATGGCCCCAAACTTTGAAAATAGTTTCTCACTTAATGGGACCTTTTTCGATAAATTGGATTGGAATAAATATGAGGTGGAGCAAATCAGTCAGCTGTATAAAAATATAAACTTGGTAGAAGAAATAGCTGACAGTAGAACTTTTTCCGAGCTTGCTCCTGATTACAGTCTAATTCACCTCGCTACCCATGCCAAAGCCGATAATAGTGATGGTGATCTTTCATACATTGCTTTCGGTCCCAATGAATCAAATATTCTTTATGCCAAGGATCTCTATGCTTTAAACTTAAATGCAGATATGGTGGTGCTAAGTGCATGTCAAACCAGTGCAGGACCGGTTAATCGTGGAGAAGGAATTATTAGTTTAGCCCGAGGATTTATCTATGCTGGAGCCTCTTCTGTAGTGACCAGTCTCTGGAATGTACGTGAAAGGTCCAACAAAACCATTATCTTGGACTTTTATAAAGGATTGGAAAAAGGTCTATCTAAAGATCAGGCACTCCGAGAATCCAAGATCCGGTTTTTGGCCTCAGTGAAACCGGAAAACCAGGAATTAGCTCATCCGTTTTTTTGGGCACCATTAATTTGTCTTGGAGACACTGCGCCCTATCAAAAACCATTTTCCTCCCATTGGCTGATTGTAATAGGAGTACTTCTGTTGCTTGTCGGATCACTGGTGTTCCAAAAAAGATTCACCTCAAGCAAATATCGAAAGGGTTAAACAGAAGTTGAATTTTTACTAAGCTGTATGATCATCAATTCACACCCTTGGGCAGTTTGTACCCAAAATTATCGTAAATTAACTTTATGAAAAATCGATTCAATCGCAGGGGTTTTATAAAGGGTACTGCCTTAGCCGGAGGAGCCGCTTTACTTGGAAGACGTCCTTCTTACGCTGCTGTCCACGAACGCGCCAACAGCACTAATCGGCTCAAGATAGGTCTCAACGCCTACACTTTCAATGCTCCATTAAGGGATGGCTCCATGACTATCGACGACATGCTAGAATTCTGTGCTGAAAACGGATTCTATGCTTGCGATATTACTGCTTACTACTTTCCGGGATATCCTGAAGTATGCAATGACGAGTATCTCTATCACATCAAACATAAAGCATTTAGTCTTGGTCAAGAAATTAGTGGGATAGGCGTGCGTAACGACTTCGCACAACCAGACCCTGCCAAAAGAAAAGAGCATGTTACACTGGTCAAAAATTGGATCGAGGCAGCTGAAAAATTAGGCGCTCCGGTGATAAGGGTGTTTGCTGGTGCCAAATTAGAAGATGAATCGCAACGGCCTGAAGTGCTTGAATGGATGATAAAAGATATGCAAGAATGTGCAGCCTATGGCAAGGTTCACGGAGTGATGGTAGCAGTGCAAAACCATCATGACTTTCTGCTTACACCTGACCATACAAAGGAGCTTATTGATGGTGTAAACTCCAAATGGTTTGGCTTAATATTGGATACTGGCGGCTATCGCTCCGGTGATCCCTATCAGCAAATAGCAGAATCAATTGACTTCGCTGTTAACTGGCAGATCAAAGAAAAGATATTCGTAAACGGAGAGGAAGTGGATACGGACCTAAAAAAGCTTGTTCATGTGATCAAACACTCAAACTATCGCGGATACCTGCCAATAGAGACACTAGGGTCTGGCGACCCAAAGGCTAAGGCAAAAAAGCTGGTTTCAGCACTCAACGCCGCATTGGCTTAGATTGTTATTCCCAAATTTCATTGTCCATAGACCAGTGCAGTTGAGTATTTAATACCGATCTCTATTCGGATCGAATGCCCATCTTATCGAAAACCTTGGGGGATTGTATATGACGAACCCCATGGGTATCTTTAGTTATACTTATTCAAATACGATGAAAGCTTTAAATCTCAACCTTAATCGACATTCGTATGGAAAAAACAAACAAAAATCGTTTTTATGAAAGGAGGTTCCAGTACATAAGCATCTTTTTCGTGCTGATCCTAATGACTGTATCAGTATACGGTCAAACAGCTTATACTTTACGGGGCACAGTAACCGATGACAATAACGATCCGGTTCCAGGGGCCACCGTTCAATTTAACAATTCAAATCTAGGAACAGTAACCGATGTTTCCGGAGACTACACACTTCAGGTAACTACCGAACCAGGCAACTATACCTTGGGATTCAGGTCAGTGGGACTAGTAACTCAAGAAGTAGGAATTACCCTAGGTAGCCAAAACGAAGTTGTGAATGATGTGAGTCTGAATACGGATATTCTAGGATTGGATGAAGTTGTAATTACAGGAGTTGGTGCTTTAACAGAAAAGAAACAATTGGGGAACACGATTTCAACCATCAAAGGTCAGGATATTACCCAATCCGGCGCCGTGGATGTTACAGGAGCCCTTTCAGGTAAATTGGCAGGAATCCAGGTAACACAAAATTCTGGGGATCCGGCCGGCGGTATCAGCGTGAGGCTTAGAAGTGCCAGTACCGTCAATGGAAGCTCTGACCCGCTTTACATCATCGATGGAGTAATTGTAAATAATAATTCTACAAATGTCCTGGATATTACCAGTGTGGTGCAAAACCGCCTCTCAGATATTAATCCTCAAGACATTGAAAGAATAGAAGTAATTAAGGGCGCAGCAGCGGCGGCAATATATGGATCCAGAGCTAGCAATGGTGTAGTACAGATCTTTACTAAAAGGGGTCAGTCTGGAAAACCAGTCATAACATTGTCCAGCAGCATAAACTTTAATTCAATTCGGAAAAAGCGCGATTTTAATCAGGAACCTTTTGTTTGGACATCAAGCGATATCACGGTGCTGGATAAAGAATCAGCTACAAGGTATGATTACCAGGATATGGTATTTCAAAACTCCATTGGAACTGACAATTACATTTCCATTGCCGGAGGCAAAGACAATACCAGTTACTTCTCGTCATTTTCTTATTTGAATAATGAAGGAATTCTAAAGGAGACCGACTATGAAAGAGTGGGCGGGAGAATTAGAGTTAATCAAGTAATAAATGATTGGGCCTCTGCATCTATCGGAACTTACTTTTCCACTAGTAATAGCAATGACATGCCCAATGGAGGATATGGCTTTGGAGTGCTGCAAACCATTTTGTTTACAAATAACAGCATTAATCCGGCCCAGGATGCTGATGGTAATTACCCCGTAATGACCTTTTATCCAAATATTTTGGAATATCTTGAAACTTTCGATTTTCAGCAACGAAATAATCGGACCATCAGCGACCTCCAGGTTAATTTAGCCCCACTTGAGGGCCTTAATATTAACTATGTACTCGGATACGATAATGCAGAATCAACTGGTACTAGGTATGTTCCAATTGGGACAACAACTGTGGCATTAGGCACAGCAAGAACCTCATCTATCAGCACCTTGCAATTAAATACTGATCTGAACGCTACTTATAACAAGGAGATTAATGCCAGATGAAACTCTACAACATCGGCTGGGTTCACTTGGCAATCTGATGAAACCAAATTGCGCACCATCTCTGGGGCAGGGCTGGCCTTAGGTGTTAGAACCACTGACGGCGCCGCCTCCATCACTACTGATGAGCTTAGAAGTGAAAGAAGTTTTTGGGGAGGATATTTACAGCAGACGTTTGGTCTCGACAACAAACTATTCATAACTGGTGCTATTCGGCTGGATGGCGCTTCCGTTTTTGGGGACGATGAAAGAAATCAATTTTATCCCAAGGCTAGTATGTCTTACTTGATCTCAGAGGAGGATTTTTGGAAAAATGGTATAGGAAGTGCCTTCGACAGTTTTAAGTTTAGAGCAGCTTGGGGTCAGGCCGGTAATCTTACCGCCATTGGACCTTTTGATCGTCTGGCAAATTATCCGGCAATTAGTATAGATGGTAGTTCGGGTTTGATAGCGCCCAGCCAACTAGGTAATCCCGGCCTAAAGCCGGAAAGGCAAACTGAAGTAGAGTTTGGCATTGATGTGGCCTTGCTTGATAACAAGCTAGGGCTGGAGCTTACTTATTATAATCAGGACATTGAAGAACTTCTCTTAGCCCGCACCTTATCGCCATCCACCGGTGCATCCACGAGAATCGAAAATATCGGTACCATGACCAATAAAGGTTTCGAGGCATTAGTTACCGCAACTCCAGTCCAAACCAACGATTTGAGATGGTCAATAACCGGTACTTTTTCAACAAACACAAATGAAGTTAATAATGTGGAAGGAGAGCAAATAGGTATTGGTAATTTTGGTTTTTCCGTAGCTAAGAATGGTCAACCTTTAGGTGTGTTTTACCAGGGGTTCTATGCTAGAAATCCTGATGGAAGTTTATTATTAACTCCAGGTGGATTGCCACAAAGAGAAAAAGGTTCATTTGACGAAGATGGGAATCCGGTTCCACAAAGAGATGTCGACGGCCAACCAAGTGGCGCCAACTTAAGTAAGGTTATCGGCGACCCCAATCCGGATTTTATTGCCTCATTAATTAACGAGGTTGAATATAAGAACTTCTCTTTCAGAGTGCAATTTGATGCCGTGCAGGGGTTTGATATCTTAAGCTGGGATACCAGAATGTTTTATCGTTTTGGCGGAGGGCCACAGGAAGCAGCAGAGTTAAGAGGGGATGAAGTACGGGGGACTGGCGCGGCCAAATTTGGAATTGCTGAATCCTATATCGAGGATGGCTCTTTTGTCAAGCTGCGGGAGATATCTGCTGCTTACACTTTGAGAGATCCAATAAAGGGAGTTAACAATATAAAATTTTCATTATCAGGGAGGAATTTATTCTCATTTGATGATTTCTCAAGCTATGACCCGGAAGTTAATATGGATGCGCAAAGCAATGGGTCCAGAGGCGGGGTCATGGGCTTAATTCCGATACCTCGTGTGGTTAAGCTGGGGGTAACTGCAACCTTTTAAATATCACCTTAAATGAACTGAAAAATGAAAAATATTATAAAATATAAATTAGTGTTGGCTTTACTTATAGGCGGTTCCTTCTTCACTGCATGTGAAACCGAGTTTGCCAATCCGAATAATCCAACCGAGGAGATTGTCCTTGGAACAAAAGACGGTCTCTTTGCTCTAGCTATTGGGATCAGACAGTACTATTCTGTAACAGCATTGCGGCAGGTGATAGAAGCTCCGGGAATTACAACCAGAGAATTAGGCGTAACTAATACTTTCTTGAATATCAACGAATTGGCTAAAGGAGGCGCTGAGTTGCCCGGAGAAAGCGGAGGTATTACCAATCCTTGGGTAACGCTGCTTCGCGCCAAAGGAATGGCTGAGTCCTTAATTGAAGGAGCGAATACGATAACTCTTACCGATGGAACTCGAAGCGGGCTTTTGGCCTATGGAAATTTGTTCAAAGCAATGAACTTGGGAAACTTGATCCAAATGTTCGAACAGGTGCCAATCGATAACTCCGAAGATGGAGCGGCACCATTCAGTGATAGAGCCATGGTATTGGCTGAGGCCATTAGTTTGTTAGAAAATGCCAGGGACCTACTTTCATCAACTCCAGTGTCAGATGAGTTTAAATCTAGCGTTCTTTGGGCCGACCTTAATCTGCAAAAAAGTATCAATGCGTTCTTATCCAGGTATCATCTATTGGCAGGAAACTATGCAGAAGCAATTGCCACTGCAGACGCTGCTCTCAACGATGCCAGTAGTCCGGTCAGCTCATTTTGGGTCTATGATGCCAACAACCAAAATCCTATTTGGAACCGTACCGTCAATTCTGCCGATCTGGACCCACAGACCAACTTCGGTTTGGTGGAATCACTTATACCGGAAGCCGGTGATGGAAGGGTAAATTTCTATTTGGGTGCTTCATCCGGCAATGCCAATGCAGATGCAGGAGGACAGCCACTTAGTGAAATGCTGGGGTTTTTTGGCGACGAGACATCCCCTATCCCAATCTATCTTTTTGGAGAAATGCTTTTAAACAAAGCTGAAGCCTATGCCAGGCAAAATCAACTCAACGATGCTGTAACTCAATTGAATTTGGTGAGGCAAAAAAATAATGATCCCATGGGAGTTAATGCAAATCTGGGTGCTTGGACGGGAAATGCGGGCAGCATGGATGATATATTGGAAGAGATCTACAAAAATCGATCTATTGAAATGTTTCTAACTGGAATGAGATTCGAGGACAGTAGAAGGATACATCCCAATTTTCAAGTCCCCTTGGAAGCTAACACAACCAATGAAAGGAATAGAAATTTTTATCCCTATCCAACAATAGAAAGGGAGAACAACCCTAATACACCGAGTGATCCGGCCATTTGAAGGGTAACTAAAAGAGCTGCTATATTATAGCAGCTCTTTTTTCTTTTTAACCAAAGGCTCGAATATCCTAAACCATCACCTTTTAATTTATTTCGATATCTTGTTTATTCAATATAAAACAAGACATATGCACAAGCTTGCTATTTTGCCTTTGGTTTGTATATTTCTGATCATCTACCAGAACGGCGTCTCCCAAAACCACGATCATGATTCCTTCCAAGAGTATGCCCAATCCTCCTTTTCTGACTTCAAAGATCTGCTCAGTTTGCCCAATGATGCCTTGTTTCCTAATGACATTGAAGAAAATGTAAAATGGTGCGAAGAGAACTTTAGCAAACGGGGATTCACCCACACAAGGTTGGAGACTCCAGGGGCGCCGTTGCTTTTGGCAGAAAAGAAAACTTCAATAAAAAGAGCCAAAACAGTTTTAGTCTACTTGCAAATAGATGGTCAACCAGTTGATACCTCCTATTGGCTTCAAAAGAGTCCTTATGAACCTGTACTGAAGCAAGCCAAGTCAAATGGTAGTTGGGAGCAGATCGACTGGAACCTGTTAGAAGAAGAGGATATTAATCCTGACTGGCGCATATTTGCCCGCTCCGCCAGTGATGCCAAAGGGCCGGTACTGATGTTTTTGACTGCCATGGATATGATGATAAGTGAGGGCAAAAATCCCAACTTTAATCTCAAGGTGATCATGGATTTTGAAGAAGAAATGGGTTCGCCCAATCTACCCGAAGCGGTGGGTCAATATGGGGAGCATTTGGCAGCAGATATGTTGGTTATATTTGACGGTCCACTTCATATCACCAATAAGCCTACACTTACATTTGGCGCTCGTGGGATCTCAACTATTACGCTTACTACCTTTGGTGCAATAGCTCCGCAGCATAGCGGCCATTACGGAAACTACCTTCCAAATCCTGCAATTAGATTGTCTCGCCTAATTGCCAGTATGAAGGATGATCATGGGCGCGTAACCATTCCAGGGTTTTATGATGGCATAAATATTAGTGATCCGGTAAAGGAAGTTCTAAGAGCCGTTCCGGATGACGAATCCTTTATTAACGCAAAACTCGGCATCTTCTCTCCGGATAGTGTAGCTCCTAACTATCAAGAATCATTACAATACCCTTCTCTGAATGTCAGGGGTTTATCATCGGGTTGGGTAGGTACAGCTTCAAGAACCATTGTCCCTGCGAATGCTACCGCAGAAATAGATATCAGGTTGGTTATCGAAAGCGATCCAGAGCGACTATTGGGACTAGTCCGCGGTCACATTCTCTCACAAGGCTACCATATAACTGACCGATCTCCGACAACAGAGGAACGAGCGGCCTACGAGAGAATATGCCAATTCAATTCCGAAACCTCCTACCTTGCCTTTCGCACTGATTTTGACTCTGAAGTTGGGATTTGGCTGGATAAGGCCTTGACAAAAGCTCATGGGGCTCCCCCGATCAAGCAGCGGACCTCAGGTGGAAGTATACCTATTTCTCCTTTTGTAAATCAATTAGGTATTCCAGCAGTGACGGTGCCCACAGTGAACCGGGATAACAATCAGCACAGCCCTAATGAAAACATCAGAATTGGCAACTACATTGACGGAATTAAAACCATTTATGCCATCCTTTTGGAGCCACTAAAGTAGTTTGTTGACCTAAATACAATCCAGGTGGTTTTCTCACCCAACTATTTAGTTTCGGTACAAACTATGCCGCTTTTCACAAGCAGGTCACCTGTCAGCAAAGCTATTCCAATATTTTTATCTTGATGTCTTTGTAATGGGTCTCGCTCTTGGGATCATGGGCTTGAAGCGCTACTGTTCCATGACCAATTTTGCGATCTCTTGGCCACAATTCTGGCTGAGTCCATTTAATCATCGTAACTCCGTTTACCATAATCTCAATGGTTTTGTCTATGACCACAATATGATAATCAAACCATTCACCATCGGTGCTTGGCGCTTTTGGTTGCATGATAAAAACCTCTTGGTTTTCTTCTACTTTGGCTACAAAGGCCTCTTCTACCTCAACTGGCGCCCATATGTTTGCAATACCATATAAACTACCGGTTTTCCTAGGATCAGTGTGAGTGGAGTTTACTTGGGCCTCAAAGCCGGTGCTTGGCCAGCCTTCTTTTTGGTATGCAGTTTGAAAATAAACACCTGAGTTCGAGCCGACTGTAGTTTGCACTTTCAATTTTAACTCAAAATTTTTAAAATCTGCTCCACCGACTTCCCCAGTATAAAAAAGGTGGGCCTTTCCTCCCTTGCAAATTAAAGTTCCATCCTTCACCGAAAAGGATTCAGGATTTTCTTCGGTTGCAGTCCAGCCATTAAGTGTTTCTCCATCGAATATTGGGGCGAAGTCATTTGAGCCTGCATCTTGTGCTTGAACTATATATGCAACTAGTAAACAGAAAGCGCTTATTAAGAGAGATCTCATCGTTGGTGAATTTAGGATTAATAATAGCCAGAAAATAGTGTATTTCTTGGTTGTTGACAACCACTTTCGTTGCTTTTCCGTAATCTTATTCTCGATCCATTGCTTTGAGCCCTTACACCACGGATTGCATTCGCTGTTGATTGCCTAAAGGTCGTAAATTTATTATATTCAGCTACATACGGTTCAACTGACTCATGGTCTGTTTCTCAAGCACTTATCTGATTTCCATCCTTTTCATATTCCTTATTGCATTTTCTTGTGATACAAATGAAGAAACACCCTTACCAGATCCAGAATACGAATTCCCAGAAGGTAAAATATTTTTTGACACATCTCCGGTTGATTTAAGTGGTGTCACATTCTTCGAACCTATGGGCTTGATGGGCGTTTTCCCTCAAGATCATGGAGGGTTTCACCATACTGAAATTGCCCTTGCCGAACCTTTAACACCTATTTATGCCATGGCTGATGGCCAAATCATGGCTTTGGGCAAATCAGGACGTGATTTTTGGGTGGATATTAAATACAGTACTACCATAAGCACTAAGCTTGGTCATGTAGGAAGATTTGAGCATTTTATTTTGGATAAGACCGGCCCATTACTTGAGGGTCAACCACAGTACCCTACTATTGATATAACTAAGGGCCAGGTGATCGCATATGTCTCATCATTTTCTGCCCTGGACATGGGATTACATGATCAAGAGATCCAATCCAACTTTTGCTATCCAGAGGCATTTGGTTTCGAATTACGGTTTGCCGCCAGTATATTCGACTATTTTGAGGACCCGGTTAAGTCAGAGTTGCTGGCCAAGGCTATTAGGCAACATGAGCCAAGAGGCGGTAAGGTGGACTATGATGTAAAGGGTACTTTGTCTGGCAATTGGTTTATTCCCGGAGGAGTTGCAATCAGCGATTTTTCGCATCATTTCGCCATTGGGTACGATCATTTGTTCGGACGCCGGGTTGCTATATTTGATGGTTATGCCCGCTTTTCACAAAACGAACCTAATTTCTTTTTCTGGGTGAAAAACAATGGCCCCTTACCCGAAACAGTTGATCCCTCCCATGGATTGGTCAAATACGAGATGATCTTTGGTCGCAGTTTTAATAGGATAGACGACACAACTTTTGAGTTACAGTCATTAGAAGGTGTGGACGATCAAGCTACTTTAGGTGTATTTCTTTTCGAAATGCTAGGTGCAGAAAGCATGCGGGCGGAGTATTTTCCAGCCAAATTGCCAGAGGAAGTAACCGGATTCACTGGAAGCGAGCGGACTTATGTGCGGAACCCATAATAGTCTTCAATCCCAATGCCGCTCCAGAATCTCTTTGACCACCGGAAACTCTAAATCGGTATCCCCGACCAATTCCCTTTCTTTCAGCAATTCTTTCTTCATCCCTTTGATCACCGGAGCATATTCAGGATCGTTATATGCATTGTAGTTCTCCCTCGGATCTTTTACCAGGTCAAAGAATTCCCAAGCAGGTTCAGTATTTTCTTTCTGGGTGCCCTCAAGGTCCAAATGCTGGCCGTAGAAGAAGGCTAGCTTATAGCGATGGTTTCTAATACCAAAATGACCAGGACGTACCGGAGCATGAGCCCAATAGCGATAGTACATGGTTTGGCGCCAGTCTTCAGGAGTTTGGCCAGCCACATTTTTCCGAAAGCTTCGGCCTTGGGTAAAAGATGGATTATCAATGCCGGCGTAGTC
>JBPCUG010000419.1:0-6239 GCA_051011275.1 Cyclobacteriaceae bacterium
CACTCTTAATGCGATTGGTTCCGGTGTAAATAAATACTTTCAATTGGGGGGTGAACTTTCTAGCTTCCATCTCCCAATTGTAGATGAGCGAAGTAGGCATTATGAGCAGAGAGGCATTGGTTTGCCCGTTTTCCTTTTCCGCCTGAAGCATAGCCAGCGTCTGCACTGTTTTACCCAAACCCATATCATCAGCCAGGCAACCACCAAAATTGTAAGAGCAGAGAAAATGAAGCCAATTGTAACCAGCTTTTTGATATGGCCTCAGAGTACCCTTGAATGAAGTTGGCAGTGGTCGGTCCTCGATCTGTTCAAATGATCGCAATTTTTGTAACTTTTCACTCATCGACACTTTCGCCAATTCCCCCTTCTCCAACTCCTGAACCAATGATAGATGATGCTTTTTGAGTTTCAACTCCTGATTATGGCCTTCCTCCTCCATGAAAGCAAATAGCTCGGAATACTCTTTGAACCAAGCTTCCGGAATAATAGCTACTTCCCCATTAGGCAGTACTAGCTCGTTTTGTTTTTTGAGCACTAGTTTTCTCAATTCTCTAAACGGGAACTCATATTGCCCGAACTTGACCAACGTATTGATATCAAACCAATCGATGTTCTCTCTCACCTCAATTGATATGGATGAGGGTCCTAAATAGTATTTCTTTCCGCCCTGACGTTGCTCTAAAATATAGCCTTTTTCCTCAAGCGTTTTTTTATGTAACCTCAGCCATTCGAAGGCTTCTGGTTTTGGTAACGTAGCACTTCCATTGTTGATCACAAAATCAATACCTCGCAGGTACCTAAGTATCTTGTGTTCCCGACTCATGTACCGGCGAACTCGATGGAAGATGTAGGATTTCTGGGTCTTCTCAACTGAAACGCTTACTGGCTCTAGATGGCCTCCGCCAAATTGATAGGGGCCATATTGAAACTTCAGCTCAAAAAGCATTTTTTCAACCACAGTAGATCCATTATTCTTGTTTTCTCCATTTTCGTCAAACAAGGTCCCTTGGGTATTCACCAGTTCTGAAAAAGTTATTTTTGGAGTTAAGGGATATGATTCACTGGCAATTTCAAACCCTTTGGCATAGACATCGAAGGAGGCTACCAGAGGTGCCACGAATTTCTTATAGTAGGTTTCTTCTACCTGCCTTGGAATAACAATAAATTTCTTGTTAAGAAACGGCCTCAACTTCTTACCATCTACCGCTTTTTCAAAATGGTAAAGCTTGCTATCCACAACCATCCAAGCTGGGTCCTCGCAGACCAGGTAAGCACCCTTGTATTGAAACTCCACTTTTTCATCTCCATATTTTATTGTAGGGAAATAATGGGTATTATCATCGTTCCTGCGAAAATGGAATAAGACTGATGCCTTATCCTCAAGTGTCTCGATCTTTTTCCACGCGGGTTCACCGTCATTGCCCATTTCAAAAAGATTCTTACCCGTCATCTGGTTTAATATCCGGGCTCTACGGCGTTCAAGATAATTCTTAATCTCTTCCTGCAGTGCTTTATCCCCTTTATTGGGATCATATACTTTCAAAAAGAAATCCTGGGGTTTGATCTTCTTGTGGTAGAACTTTTGGATCACCACCTTTTGTTGAATAGAATCCATAAGTTGGATCAATTCAAAGTCTACTTCATTCAATCCATCGGAAAACTCGGCCGCATTCTTTGAAGAGATGTTTTGATGCAGGAAGGTCAAACCGCCATTATCGTCCAATTGAATCACAAACGACTCAAAAAGATAGCCCAAATATTCATGCTGAAATAGTGAATAGACTAACCGAAAGGCTTTGGTAGTAGAGACCTTCATTTAAGAACACACAAAATGCAAAATATGTAATTTAGGTAAAAATACCCGGTAAAAAAACCAAATTTTTTAATAGTGAGAGCGAAAAAAATTTAGGACCAAAAGTATTTTCGAAGAACCCGAAAAAATGCACTTAGCCAATCAAAAACATAATATTATCAAGGAAGTAGACTGTAAAAATCAACCAGGTCCAAAAACCGAACAGATGAGACTTAAGATACTATTCTAAAGATTGGCAATAGTACCAGTTTTGGCTGCTAAGACTGCTGGTCGATAAGAGGCCAAAAAAGTAATGATAACTACACTAATGCCGGTATACAGAAAGTCCAAAAACCTCATCTTAACCGGGTATGCGCTCACAACGCTGGTTTCCATGCCCATAGAAACGAAACCAAAAGTTATCTGCAACCAACAAAGGATTAGTCCTAATAGCAGGCCCAGTGCGGCACCCACAATAAGAATGATAGCACCTTCGGCTAGGAAGATTCTTTTAATAAGCCTATAGGGCGCTCCCATAGCATACAAAACCGAGATATCCTTTTGCTTTTCCAACACTAGCATATTCAAGGTAAAGAATGTGCTTACAGAAAACATAGCTAGCACAAATGACAGCGCAACCCATGAGAAAAATTTTTCTATTCTAATAGCCCTGAACAAGCTAGGGTGTTGCTGATCTTTGTCGAGAATATTGAAATCCTTTCCAAGATGCAGTGCCAACCTATCTTTGATATCATCCACAGAATAGTCAGGCAATACCTTCAACTCAAGGGCACTTCTTTTATTGCCATAGTCAAAGAGTTCATTGGCGAAGCTGATCGGGGCAAAAATATATTGTTCATCCAACTGTTTGTCTATAGCAAAAACGCCACCCGGCATGATCCCTTTTTGGCGGTAAAGCTTGCTGGGATCCAGAGATGTTGAAGAAAGGTCTTTAGGATAATAGACTTGAAGCGGGGTGAACTCATTTTTAGTTGATATTCCCAGTGTCTGTAATACACCTAATCCAATAACAGCATAATTTATATTTCCCTGCTTCAACTTAAATTCACCCAGAACAATACTTTGATCCATCCTTTTCTGTTCTTTAAAATTCTCGCTAACTCCTTTAATACGAGCAAACATCTGTGCCTCCCGATATTTGATTAGCGCCTTTTCTTCGATTACCTCGGTAACCGCTCCCACTCCTTGCATGGAGGTTATCCCTGACAAAAATGTTGAGTCCACTTCAAATGATTTCCCTAGAGTAGACTCTCTCTTCATCTCAGGATCAAAAGAGCTGTATAAAGATTTGATTAGGTCCTCCAAGCCATTAAATACTGAAAGCACAATTACCAAAGCAGCTGTCCCAATGGCAATGCCTCCCATTGAAAAGAGGGAAATAAAATTGATAAAACTCTTCTTCTTAGTGGAAAGGAAATAACGCTTCGCTATGAAAAGAGGAAGGTTCACTTTACCTATTCCTGAGAATTAGAACCATCACTTTCATTAGAATCTGGGATTTTTAAATCGGCCAATATTTGATCGATCCTCGAAGCATGGCTGGCCCCTTCATCAAGATAGAAAATCAACTCGGGAATCTTACGGACTTGCTTTCCAATCTTGAGACCGAGATGTTTCCTGATTTCGCTGGTCTTTTGCCGAACGTGACCTAAAGCCTCAGCCTTATCCTCCTCCAGCAATACGCTGAAGTGTACTCTTGCCAAACTTAGATCTGGGCTTATTTGTACCCGAGTGATAGTAATAAAGGCCTTACCAAACTGTCCCGACATTTCTCTTTGGAATATTTCACTCAGGTCCCGCAGGAGCATTCGATTAAATTTCAATTGTCTTTTACTCTCCATAGTAGAACTGCAAATATTGTATTTATTTTGTATTTTCTCACAATAAAACGGTAATTTATGGTCTTCCAAATTGCTATTTAAACGCCTCCTGGGAAGCCAAAAATAAAGAGCATTGCTTGCATTTTTTAGAATCAACGACCCCTACCGGTTAGTAGGCATTTTCGTTTTATTGATCATTATCAGGATCCCTGTTTTCCTTAGCGGAACCCCCCTTACCTTGCCGGAGCTCAATTGGATGTTACTGGGTGAGTCTGTGGCCAATGGCCAAGTGATCTATAAAAGTATTTGGGATCAAACAGCTCCGCTATCAGCCTTGATATTTGGGGTGATCGACCTCGTTTTTGGTCGTTCACAGCTAGCGCATCAAATTATTGCGACATTACTGGTATTTATACAAAGCATTATCCTCAATCAACTGCTATTGAGGAATAAAGCATATAACGAAAATTCATACGTTCCCGCCTTGATCTATATCCTTCTGATGAGCAGTCTCTACTTTTATTATACGCTCTCCCCAACATTGATGAGCCTTACCTTTATTCTTCTGGCTATAAATAATTTGTTCTATGATATTGCCTACAAAGCAGGGCAGGAAAGATTTCTAAATACTGGTATCTACCTTGGTCTTGCTACCTTGTTTTTCTTTCCCGCTATCCTTTTCTTCCCTGTGATGTTCTTATCATTTATCATGTATACGGGATCTGATTTCAGAAAATACTTACTGCTATTATTTGGTTTTATCTTCCCCTTTATTCTTGTTGCTGGTGCCTTTTTCTGGCAATACGCGCTCCAAGAATATTATCAGCAGTACTTGCTTTCGGTACTTACCATTAACTCTCAAGTGCTTATTGATAGGCTGCCAATACTGATCATATTAGCGATACCTCTCATTTTTTTAGTGTTGGCCTTGCTCAAGCTATGGCAAGCAAAGCGCTACAATAACTACCAAGTAAATTTTCAGATAGTCTTTTTTTTTATGTCCCTTGCCAGCATTTTAGTTTGGCTCATAAGCTATTATAAAGCCCCTTTTCAATTTGTCTTGATCATGCCATTCCTGGCTTTCTTTATCAGTCATTATTTTTTGTTGATCCGACGCCGCGGTTGGGCAGAGCTTTTATTTTTGGTATTTGCAAGCTCTATTTTAGTGCTGAACTACGGATCGAGGTTCCAATTTATTGTCCCACAAAATTGGATCCCGACTGAAAAGCTTTCCGTGCAAGACACGCAATGGACACAGCTAGTAAAAGGCAAAAAAATCTTGGTAATTGGCAATCAACTTAGCGTGTACAACCAAGCCAGTCTGGCAACACCTTACTTAAATTGGG
This sequence comes from Cyclobacteriaceae bacterium, assembly GCA_051011275.1. Taxonomy (GTDB): domain Bacteria; phylum Bacteroidota; class Bacteroidia; order Cytophagales; family Cyclobacteriaceae; genus JBPCUG01. The sequence goes on from JBPCUG010000419.1 coordinate 4,980, forward strand.
AGATGTCAAAAAAGCACTTCGAGCAATCGAATTACTATGATCACCTCACAGACATCTATCTAAACTTGAGCAAGGACATGCCTGAGGTGATCATTGATCTCGAGGGCATGGTACCTCAGTTGTTCGAGCGCATGCCAACAATTGCCGCAAGATACAAGAAGAGCAACGTGGAAGGGGCTTACGAATTACAGCCGCCTAGCAACTGATCTTATCTACACGTCTGGCGTGCCTACCGCCTTCAAAACTATTATTTAAAAATGCCCTCGTAATATCCCATGCTAGCTCAACTGAAATAAATCGTGCAGGCAAACACAGAACGTTAGCATCATTGTGCTCACGGGCAAGGGAGGCCAACTCTACCTGCCAGCAAATGGCAGCCCTGATCCCTGGATGCTTATTGGCCGTCATGGCGACCCCATTCCCGCTCCCGCAAATCAATATGCCCAAAGTATCCTCATGCTGTTCGACAGCCTCCGAAACCGGATGAGCAAAGTCAGGGTAGTCAACAGACTCAGCGGAAAAAGCACCGAAGTCGTCTACCTCATGCCCTTCCTCTTGTAGTCTTTTGATCAAATCGGATTTGTAATCAAACCCAGCATGATCACCTCCTATTGCAATTTTTGTTTTCATGACTCAGATGCTTTTTCTAAACGTTGTTCTTTTTTTATTAGTGCCGCAGAAAGGTAGATACTTACTTGATACAACAATATCAATGGAAACGTAACCAAAATCTGGCTAATGACATCCGGTGGCGTTATAATCGCCGACAAAACCAACATTACCACAAAAGCATGCTTGCGGTAAGTCTTCATTATTTTTGGATTGATCAAACCAGCTTTAGTCAGGAAATAAACTACCACTGGCAACTGGAACATTAAGGCACAAACAAGTACCAACAAAGATACGGTAGTCACATAACTGATAATGTCAAACTCGTTGGCTATGCTTGGATCAACCTGGTAGGTTGATAAAAACCTAATGGATATCGGAGCGATTATATAGTAGCCAAACAAAGTACCTAAAATAAAAAGAAAGGTGACGAAAAACACCGCACCTCTTGAAGCTTTTCTCTCGGTAATGTGCAAACCTGGCTTAATAAATCGCCATAGCTCCCAAAAAGCATAAGGGAAAGCACAGATCAGCCCAATCACCAACGAAGACATAAGAGCCATAGTAAATTGGCCTGTCATTTGTCTGCTTTGTATGATGAAGGGCAGCTCATCGATACAAAGAAACTCAGAGCCAGTAAGCCCTCCAATC
>JBPCUG010000420.1:0-2717 GCA_051011275.1 Cyclobacteriaceae bacterium
GTTTTGACCAGTTACTAACTTGCCATCCTGGCTGACCTGGTTAAGGTACATGATGCCTTCACTAAATCGAGCGCCATTCTCCGTCAGCTTCTCTTGTAATAGAAAAGGGAAAACGTCCTTTGCCTCCGGTATAAGAAACAGTTCTTCCTCATTCGTAAAACTGCTAACGGTGCGATCGGCTAATAAATGTTGGCCATTGGTAAGCGTCACATTTACCAAGGCCGCGGGCCCATGACATACAGCCCCCACCACTTTACCCGACTCATAATACTCTTTCACCATAGACTGGATATACGTATTCTGGGGAAAATCGAACATGGCGCCTTTGCCACCTACAAAATAAATCCCTTGATACTCGTCGGAGTCGATGTCTTTCATAGCTTTGCTCTGGGTTGCCTTACTTTGTGCCGTAGAATCATTCAAAAAGGCATAATCATATTCCTTCATATCATCACCATCTATTACTACCGGAGGTTCACCTCCTAAAGGACTGGCTATATCTACCTCAAAACCGTTAGCCTCAAATACATAGTAGGCCCTTGCTAGCTCTGTAAGCTCGTAGCCAGTAGATTTCCCGCTATTTCCCATTTCAGCACAACTGGTAACCACCGCAAGGACTTTACCGCGATAAGACGTAACATTCTCAGTTAAATAAGGGAGATCGGCAGTACGGGTTTTTTTCATGTCCTCCTTTGATATCGGAGGTTCAGGAAGGAGGCTCATAAACCAAAACCCAAAAGATACAATTGTGATTATTAAACCAACAAAGACAATCAATGACCACTTGATAATAGTGCGTGTTCTAGACATAGCAATTCGATTTATTTGAAAGCAAATTTGAAACTATGTACGCACACTATCTTTCGAAATGATCATTTCGAAAGAGTGAAAGATCATTTTGTCAGTTGTCTTCTGTAAGCTAAAGGAGTATTTCCAGTAACTTTCTTAAAAGTAGTGTTAAAGCTGGATATACTATTGAATCCAACTTCATAGGCGATAGCAGCCACAGTATGATTTTTAAACTGATCAAGTTTGAATAGCCGCATGGATTCTTCAATCCGATAGGTATTGATAAAGTTGTTGAAGTTTTTTTCGCTTTTCTGATTGATAACCAGTGACATAATTTGAGGACTAACCTTTAACGATTCACTAAGCGATTTTAAGGTAAGATCGGGGTTTTTGTATTGTTCATTATCCACAATAAGTTTCAATGCCTTTGAAAAGAGTTGCTCACTTTGTTCATCAGAAATAGGAGTTGTTTTGTACTTGGTTTGCCCAATTTTTTGAATGTAGCCCTTACGAAATACCACAAAGCTTACCACATAGGCCACAAGGGAATACAATATTGGACCTATAACATAGGGAACGAATTCATCAAACAAATTCAATACGTACACCACCCAAATAGCCAATAACCCATAAAACATTAGTCTTAATAAATCCGAGATAGCTGTAATGAGCCCATTTTTCTTCTTTGCAATACCATACTTATGGCTGATAACCAGGTAAATCAGTAAATGCAAATAATAGCCTATGAATATCAATGCAAATACCAACTTTGGAAGTGTTTCCAAGTGATCTTCGTTGATCCACAAACCAAAGGCAAAACCAATAATTGCTGGTATAAAGTGAAAAACGTGCTTCTTATTAAGGCCAAACGATTTAGTGGTGCACGACAGGGTAAACAGGTAAAATAAAGGACCAATGACCATAATAGCACTCAGGCCGATGAAGATGATTTTTACGTCAAGATTTTCAGCATACTCCAGGAAAACAGATTTGCCCACTCTAAAAGACAACGCAACCAACAGTGCGCTAAGCAGTTTGTTAGATAATGGATTTCCTTTTGGATATACCCATAGGAATATAGCTAGAAATAAACCATGGATTACACCTAAGCCACTGACGACCACTAAAATGATATCATTTGCACTCACGCGTGTAAATTAGTTCAAAAATTCGAACTTCCTTAAAATAGCGGGGAGCCAATGGTGCAAGGATATCTTGATAATAGTATACAGAGAATATGAGTAATGGAAGGCAATCGAAAATAGTTATTTGAATGGGAGGAGCAAAAAATAGGTGTTCTCAGTATTTCATAAATCCCTGTAACCATTCAACGTACCAAGATTGTTGACCAAGCTGATAGGTGAAGAAGGTAGGTATGTTTACAACTATGCCAAGTAGGATGGCAGGGTGTGCAAGTTTCTTCATTCTGTATCCTATCACAATCAGTCCTAATAGGATGAGAGCTGCTGCAATCGATATAGGTGTCATTAAGGTAGTAAATGAGTTGGTGGCAAACATGACCGCCATTACCCCTCTACCTAACCCAGGATGCATGATATAAAACACAGTAGTGATCAGCCACAAAGCATGGTCCTCGGTATTCTTTCTCTTGAGGATAGCCATGATAACTGCAACCACAAAAGCAAGCATCATGATCAGTTCAACTGATACGATACCATAAAAAAATTCACCGGGAAATTCAGGACCGAACCCTCCGTTGTCTCCGAACTCAACATCCATGGGAAGTATGGCGATAGCGCTCCAGGCAGTAGCTCCTGCCAAAAGGAATCCAATAATTCCCAGAGTTCGATGATCCTTTATTTTGCCATGTGTGGCCAAATACGGTTGGACCATTAAAAGGGCATACCAGCACATCGCGCTTAAGGCATGAACATGGTGCATCCACCTTTCGTCCGGCCAGGTCATCC
>JBPCUG010000421.1:0-6377 GCA_051011275.1 Cyclobacteriaceae bacterium
CCTATAACTGGTCTACGGGAGCAACAACTGCTAACATCACGGACTTAGCCGGTGGTGATTATTCAGTAACCGTAACCGACGCTAATGGCTGTAGCCGATTAATGGCCTTTACTGTCTTGGCTTCAAACGCAATAGATGCCAATATCAGCACCAGTGGTTGCAATGATGGCAGTTTGAACTTAGCGGTTTCAGGTGGTATGCCCCCATACACATACCTGTGGTCAAATGGAGCAAGCGACAAAGATATTAAAGTGACCGAGGCTGGTACTTATGGCGTCACGGTCACCGATGCCAATGGCTGTATTGCAGTCACTGATATTACCATCACTAATCCACAAACATTTGATCTGGCCGTGTCGGATACCAAGCCAACCTGTTCAGGTGGCAATGATGGCAGCATTGACTTAACGGTAACCGGTGGACAAGCGCCTTACAGTTATCTTTGGTCAAATGGAAGTACCGATGAAGACTTGACCAATATCGCATCTGGTAGCTATACAGTAACAGTTACTGATGATAGAGGTTGCAGTCAGATATTAACTTACTTCCTGTCAAACCCCACTAGCATTTTTATCTCCGGCACCGCTACTCCAATTCAGTGTGGGGGCAACAATGCAGATGGTGAAATAGATCTAAAAATATTTAACGGTGTTGCTCCCTATACCTTCAGTTGGTCAACCGGAGAAACAACCGAAGACATAAGTGGTTTAGTTGCAGGTTTCTATACCGTGACCGTAACCGATGCAACTGGTTGCTCAAATATGCGCACCTTTGAAATTGAAGAGCCCAATCCAATACAATTAGACCTAACACAGCTGTATTGTGGTGATGGATATTTGTGTCCTACAATTGCTGGAGGATCAGGTTCATTTAGCTACGAATGGTCTACAGGTGAATTTACCAGCTGTATTCAAGTGACAGAAGCAGGCACTTACACCCTTACCGTAAGAGACGAGAACAACTGTGAAACTACCAAAACCATTACTATCGGAGAGCCAAGTCCCAAATTAGACGTGGATGTAACCTGGACCGGCTTGACCTGTAATGCGGCCAATGACGGAACAGCGGACTTGACCATTATTGGGGGCAAAGAGCCTTACGATATTGTATGGTCTCATGGTGCCACCTCGCAGTCCGTTTCCGGTTTGAGTGCGGGCGTCTATCAAGTAGCGGTAACTGATGCAAATGGCTGCTCACAATCAAAGTTGTTTAACTTGACTGCACCGGAAGCTATCTCAATAGTGGCCCAAACCATTACCCAGTCAAGTTGTACAGACCAGAGCGATGGTGCCATCGACATTAGTGTTACAAGTGGCACTGGGCCGTTTACTTATGCCTGGTCTACCGGTGCCACGACCGAAGATATTAGTGGATTGATGGTTGGGTTCTATGATGTAACTGTAACTGATGTAAACGGATGCTCACATTCTTCCCAATTCGAAGTGACCCCAGTTAATGCAACTGATTGCGGTGGTGGAGACCCTGGAGATGGCGGTGATGGCGGTGATGGAAGCGGTGATCCGGGTGACGGCAATCCAGATGACGGCAGTACTGACGGGCCATGTGTGAGAGATTGTAATGAATGCGATGGCCAAGTAACTGAACTTACTCTGAAATATTTGGGTAGCGAAACGGGTGCAAATATCACCGTCACCCAGATGAATGACGGGCAGGTGGCATTTGATGGTACAGTTTCACCAGAGGGCACCTTCAGCCTCGCCGGACAGGATCAAAATAAGACCCTAACCACTGAGATAATTATAGTGGTGAACGGTGTACAAAATACTACCATACATACAGGTTGTGAAATGCCGATCGGCCCTGGGATGATCAATGGTGACTTTGAAATAGTGGACGGTGAAAGTCGCAATGGCGGTTTACTTTGTCCCGTTGCACCTGATGAGCAGCCGCAAGATGAAGAGCCTCCAGTGGTTGATCCAGGAACGGAAGAATGCCCTGATGCATTTAGCACCGCATGGTCTATTTCCAATGAAGAAAACGGTTGTACTACTTACACTATGGAAGTAATGTACAATGGTCAGGGCCGACATGGACTATCACACTTTAGCATAGATATTCCTTGTGGTGACGTAACGGAAGCCAGCAACTCCGAAGGATGGCCAATGGAATTGAATGGCAAAGATCCTACTACAGGTCTGGTTGGCTTCAAAGTAGATGATATAAACGGTTTTGGTGAAGGCTCAACAGAGCAAAGTTTCGAAGTGAGCTTTACCTTATGTACCGATGGTGCAACCTGTAAAGATAATTTGGCTGACTGGGCACCAATGGTGGCCTACAAAGCCGGGCAGTGTGTGAATTATGATACCTTAAGCCATACAGCTAGGACTGAAAGCAGCAACACGCGAACTTTCGTGGACTATGATCTTTATCCTAATCCCTCAAAGCAGGGTAATGAGGTGAAGCTGCGCTTCAATGAGATCAATGATCAGGAGGAAGTAGTAGTTGCTATAAGGAACCTAACCGGTGTTTCCTTCTACAATGAACAACACAAGATTGATGGCAGCAAGGAAGTGTTATTACAATTGAATCGATTACCTGAAGGAGTATACTTTGTCACGGTGAAAGCCCATGAGAAACTATACACCAGCAAGTTGATCGTTCAATAAAGAAACTAATCCACCTGCGGATTAGCTGAGAGCGAGTTCGGGAGTAATTCCGGCTCGCTTATTTTTTTGCCCGGCAGTGATTAATGCCTATATTATTGCTTGGTAAAACTGTTTACTTATGCGACCCTTTCTGCTTCTCATAACTTTTACTTTTTTTGTTTGGCCTGTCTTTGCCCAAGATTCCGTTCCCGCCGCTCCGGACCGCTCTGAAGGAGAAGGTCCTTTCAATCAATTGATCATTAGAGGAGTGACCTTGATCAATGGCACCGGCGCCCCGCCAATTGGCCCGGTAGATATTGTCGTGGAACAGAATCGGATCAAGTCTATTAAGGTAGTAGGGTTCCCAGGAGTGGACATAGATCCTAAACGTAGGCCGCAAACTAAGGAAGGCGCCAAAGTATTAGAAGCTGATGGCATGTATCTGTTACCAGGTTTTATCGACATGCACGGACACATCGGTGGCAAAAGTCAAGGAGCCGGCGCTGAATATGTTTTTAAATTGTGGATGGCACATGGCATCACTACCATCAGGGACCCTGCCTGTGGGAACGGATTGAGCTGGGTGCTGGATCATAAAGTAAAGAGCCGGAAGAATACAATAACGGCTCCTCGCATCGAAGCTTATACCGCTTTTGGCATGGGCGAAAAGAATGGCATTCACTCACCGGAACAAGCCAGAGCCTGGGTGCAGCAAAACGCCAAAAAAGGAGCGGATGGCATTAAGTTTTTTGGTACCCGACCTGATATTATGAGCGCTGCTTTGGATGAAAATAAAAAGCTTGGGCTGCGGTCGGCCTGCCATCATGCCCAAATGGATGTAGCCTGGCTCAACGTGGCTCAAACGGCCCAGATGGGCTTAACTACTATGGAACACTGGTATGGCCTTCCAGAAGCGTTATTCACTGATCAAACGGTGCAAAACTATCCATTGGATTATAACTACAACAATGAGCAACATCGCTTTGGTGAAGCAGGCCGGTTGTGGCGGCAGGCAGCCAAACCAGGATCAGAACGCTGGAACCAGGTGATGGATCAACTGCTGGCTCTGGACTTTACTATCGATCCTACTTTCAATATCTATGAAGCCAGCCGTGATCTGATGCGGGCGCGACGTGCAGAATGGCACGAAACATATACCCTACCCTCTTTATGGGAGTTCTACCAGCCAAGTAAAATATCTCACGGCTCCTACTGGCACTATTGGGGCACGGAAGAAGAAGTAGACTGGAAGGAGAACTACCGGCTTTGGATGCAATTCATCAACGAGTATAAAAATCGCGGTGGAAGAGTAACTACCGGCTCCGATTCCGGATTTATCTTTCAGCTGTATGGCTTTGCTTATATCCGTGAGATGGAATTGTTGCGGGAAGCAGGCTTCCATCCTATGGAAGTGATCCGATCGGCTACGCTGAAAGGTGCAGAAGCCCTGGGCTTGGAAAAAGAGATTGGCTCGGTAGAGGTTGGCAAGTTGGCCGACTTTGTTATCGTGGAGGAAAACCCGTTGCAGAACCTAAAAGTGCTATATGGTACAGGTGCTATCAAACTCAGTGAGGACAACAAAGTGGTAAGAGTAGGAGGCGTAAAGTATACCGTCAAAGACGGGATCGTTTATGATGCCAAGAAGTTACTTGCTGATGTGGCCGAGATGGTGAAAGAAGCCAAGGCCAAGGAGGGCTATGAGATCTATCAGCCGGGAATGAAATAGTTCTTGGTTCTTTGTTGTTGGTTATTTTTTTCACTACCTGAGAACTAAGAACTAGCCTTGCTAATTTTAAACATTCATAGTACCTTAGAATTTCATTAAAATTCACCCTTAATCCAAATCTTATGAGCGTAGCAGATGAAAAACTAAAAGCCCTCCAGCTTACCATTGACAAACTAGAAAAAGCCTATGGTAAGGGAGCGGTTATGAAGTTGAGTGATGAGCAGATTCAGGATATCCCAGCGATACCGACCGGTTCGCTCGGACTGGATATTGCCTTGGGTATTGGCGGTATCCCCAGAGGAAGAGTGATAGAGATCTACGGACCGGAAGCATCGGGAAAGACAACGCTTAGTATGCACTGTATTGCTGAAGCACAAAAGAACGGCGGCTTAGCTGCTTTTATTGACGCCGAGCATGCCTTTGATAAAGCTTACGCCGAAAACCTCGGCATTGATACGGAAAACTTGCTGATCTCTCAACCTGATAGCGGAGAGCAAGCACTGGAGATAGCCGAGCATTTAATACGCTCAGGAGCAATTGACATTATCGTGATTGACTCGGTTGCAGCTTTAGTACCTCGAGGAGAACTAGAAGGCGAAATGGGTGACAGCAAAATGGGGCTTCAAGCCCGGCTGATGTCGCAAGCCATGCGCAAGCTTACCGGCGTGATCAACAAAACCGGATGCGCATGTATTTTTATCAATCAGTTAAGAGAAAAGATCGGGGTAATGTTCGGCAACCCTGAAACTACTACTGGTGGCAACGCCCTTAAATTCTATGCCTCGGTGAGGCTGGATATAAGGAGAATTGGCCAGATAAAAGAAAGCTCGGATAATATATTGGGCAATCGCACCCGGGTAAAAGTGGTGAAAAACAAAGTGGCACCTCCTTTCAAAGTAGTCGAGTTTGATATTATGTATGGCGCTGGTATTTCTAAAGTAGGCGAGATCCTCGACTTAGGCGTAGAGCTGGATATTGTCAAAAAAGCTGGCTCCTGGTTCTCTTATAATGGCAACAAACTAGGCCAAGGCCGTGATGCCGTAAAGGGTTTGCTGGAAGACAATCCCGAACTAGCCGAAGAGCTTGAAGTTAAGATCAAGGCGAAGGTGAAAGGTGAAGATGAGGTTGTGGAAGAAACACCTGAAACGAAAAAGGAAGCTGCCACCACTTAGTAAGAGTAGATTACAAAAAACAAAGACCGGGCTGCCTCAAAAAGGTAGTCCGTTTCTTTTTAGCTACGAATGGCAATAACGGGGTCCATTCGAGCCGCTACTGCAGCAGGAATAATTCCCGACAGAATACCAACAACTGAGGCCACTACCAATCCAAGAACAATATTTTTAACTGTGAGAATCACTTCAAAGGTACCCATGGGTATGAAAGTAATGCAATAAACAAAGAGTAGTCCCGCTAAGCCTCCCACAATGCAGAGGAAAATAGCCTCAAATAGAAATTGGAGCAGCACAAAGTAGTTTTTAGCTCCAAGGGACTTTTGTATACCAATTATACTGGTCCTTTCCTTTACAGAAACAAACATAATATTAGCTATACCAAAACCACCCACTAACATAGCGAAACCACCAATGATCCAACCGGCCCAGGTAAGAGCACCAAAAATAATACTGATCTGATCAGCAATTGCTTCGGGACGGTTAAGAGCGAAGTTATTTTCATCTTTTGGCTTTAAGCCTCGTTTTCGACGCATCAAACCGGTCATCTCTCCTTCCAATTCCAATAGTCCTTCATCCGCTTCCGTTCCTTTTACCGCCACCCTGGAATTTATCCCAAAGAATCCTCCTGTATAAAACATTTTTTTAAAGGCCTTGTAGGGAATAAAGCAGGCATCATCGTTACTTGGCGCACCTATGATGTTTTCGCCTTGTTTTTTCATTACACCAATCACCTGGTATTTGGCATTAGATATCTTAATCTCTTTTCCCAGGGGATCTTCATCAGGAAAAAGGGCCTCGGCCACGTTAATGCCAATTAGTGTTACATTTCGAGAGTATTCAACTTCGTGAAAGGCAAAATAACGACCATCTTCA
>JBPCUG010000422.1:0-4871 GCA_051011275.1 Cyclobacteriaceae bacterium
ATCGGAGAGGACAGAGATGTGGTCGATTACAAATTGGCTAAATGCTGCAATCCCATCCCTGGTGATGAAGTATTTGGATTTGTTACAGTAAATGAAGGTATTAAGATCCATCGCAATTCTTGTCCAAATGCTGCAGAGTTAATGTCAAATTACGGCTACCGGGTGGTCAAGGCTAACTGGTCTTCAAAAAAGGAGAAAGCTTTCCTTACCCAACTCAAAATTACTGGGACGGATCGGGTCGGACTTATCAACGATGTAACATCGATCATTTCCGGGAAGCTAAAGGTGAACATGAGGGCTATGACAATTGAAACCGACGAGGGCATCTTTGATGGTAAGATTACACTCTATGTACAGGATACTGGACATCTGGAGTCTATGATCCAGAAACTTAAGAAAATTAAAGGAGTTGTGAAAGTGATCAGAATTGACGCCGTGAAATGATCGACCGATCCTACTTTTAATCTATTAGAAACCCTATATTTGCTTGGCTGAGCGCCTGTGGCATATGGCATTAAATGAAACTGCATTTTCTGAAGTAAAGATGATCTTTACTGCTTACCTTGAGAAAAGGGGTTTACGAAAAACACCAGAAAGGTTTGCCATATTGGAAGAGATCTATAGCCGGGATGGACATTTTGATGTGGATTCGCTTTATATAAGTATGAAGAACAAGAACTACCGTGTAAGTCGGGCCACGGTTTATAACTCCTTAGACCTTTTGATGGAATGCGATCTGGTGAGCAAGCACCAATTTGGTAAAAACCTAGCTCAGTATGAAAAGGCCTACGGCTCCAGACAACATGACCATCTGATCTGTACAGAATGTCACAAAGTGGTGGAGTTCTGTGATCCAAGGATCCAAAATATCCAAAGTACTGTTGGAGATCTTTTAAAGTTTAATGTATTGCATCACTCATTGATATTGTATGCGTCATGCGAAGATAAAAGTTGTCAAAATAGAACTAAATGAACTATACACACGAGGTTGACCAGGAAGTTTTTATCCTTAAGTTGACAGGAGATCTTATTGGCGAAAACAGAGGACCTGAACTGGTAGAACTGGCCAATGAGAATATTGAAAATGATATTAAGCTTTGCGCCATCGATATCTCGGAAGTGAGATTTATCAACAGTAGCGGTATAGGTGTGCTGATTACAATTTTGACGAAGTTCAGAAATGTAGAAGGGGAGGTTGTATTGATCAACCCATCCGAACAAGTAAAAAAATTACTCATCATTACTAAGCTCAATGCCATCTTTACAATAGTTGATGACAAAGAAGCGGGTATTACAGAGCTTAAAAAGGTAGCCTAGATTATGAAAGTGGATGTTTTACTCGGTCTCCAATGGGGAGATGAGGGCAAGGGAAAGATTGTGGACTTTTTGGCCCCTAATTACAATGTGGTAGCCCGCTTTCAAGGTGGTCCAAATGCAGGACATACTTTGGAATTTGATGGCATAAAGCACGTACTACATCAGATCCCTTCGGGGATCTTTAGAAACAATATCAAAAATATAATTGGCAACGGCGTAGTTCTCGATCCAGTGATATTGCGAAAAGAGGTGGAGGCGCTAAGGCAATACAATTTGGATGCAAAGAAAAATCTGTTTGTATCAAAAAAAACACAACTAATATTACCTACTCACCAACTATTGGATGCGGCCTATGAACAAGCTAAAGGAAGCAACAAGATTGGTTCAACTTTAAAAGGAATTGGTCCTACCTATCAAGATAAAATGGGACGCCTTGGTATTCGCATCGGAGATATTATAAGCGATAATTTCGAATCACGATACCAAACTTTAGTTACCAGGCATAAAAGGATTCTAGAGTATCTGAATTTTAAGTATGAGCTTGAGCCGTTGGAGCAAGAATTCTTTAGTTCTATTGAATACCTGCGGGGTTTTACCTTAAGTGATACGGAATATTTAGTGAACGATGCTCTGGGATCAGGAGATGCCGTATTGGCTGAAGGGGCACAGGGATCACTGCTTGATATTGATTTCGGCAGCTATCCTTTTGTGACCAGTTCAAATACTATGGTGGCTGGAGCTTGCACCGGTTTAGGAGTAGCACCTAGGAATATAGGAGAGGTATATGGCATTTTTAAGGCTTATTGTACCCGAGTAGGCAGCGGTCCTTTTCCCACCGAACTAGAGGACAAAACTGGGGAGATGATGAGAGAAGAATGCAGGGAGTTCGGTGCCACTACCGGTCGACCACGCCGCTGTGGTTGGCTGGATCTACCTGCACTGAAATATGCCATAATGATCAACGGGGCTACCCAGCTATTTATGATGAAGGCAGATGTTCTAAACATCTTTCCTGAGATTAAGGTTTGTACTCACTATAAGTTGGCAGATAGATCTACTACAGATCGATTGCCGCACGATCTTATTCAGGAAGATATTGTTCCTCAATACCAGATCTTTGAAGGCTGGCATCAGGGGTTGGAAGAGGTCAGGGATTTTGAATCAATGCCTCTGCAGTTGGTAGCATACATTAACTTTTTGGAAACAGAGCTTGATGTCCCTATTAACATTGTTTCTGTGGGGCCTGACAGAACGGAGACCATTATCCGCAAACAGGTAATGGCTTAACCCCGGATCAAAGATAGTTTTACCTTTTTTATTCCTAGTGATTATTTTGAAACCTATACCTAAAATAGTACTGCTACTTTTTTTTCTTGCCAGTAGTTTGCATGCTCAAGATTTTAAAGTGATCCATAGTGAAGAGGGTGTCTTGGTTAGTGAGTCAGGAAATAAGGTGTTCTTCTACCAGAAGAAGCCTAAATCGCGGCAAGGGAAATATGAGAGATCCGGTTATATTCATCCGCTATATGGAATGAATGGAGAAATACTGACAGAGGATTTTCCCGAGGACCACCTGCATCATCGTGGAATTTTTTGGGCCTGGCATCAAATGAAAGTCGGACAAGAACAGATAGCTGATTCATGGGATTGCGAAGGTTTTACTTGGGACGTGGTCCAAACTACTGGTGATGTTAAAAATGGTATGGCGACAATCCGGACCGAAGTGCTATGGAGGCCTGAGAATACGATCGATGGAGCTGCAAATATTCTAAAAGAAAAAACTACTATTACAGCTCATGCTTCTGATGAGCAATACCGCATAATTGACTTCGATATAACGCTGACTTCCTTGATAGACGATCTAAGTATAGGGGGTTCGGATGATGAAAAGGGCTATGGCGGTTTTTCTATTCGACTAAATTTGCCACCAGATATTAGTTTTTTATCCGACGTGGGTCCTGCAATACCAAAAGAAACTGCTGTTCAACCCAGTGCCTGGATGGACTTTTCAGGAACGTTTGATCAAGAGCAATTAAGTGGAGTGACGGTTTTCAGCCACCCAGAAAACCCAGGGCATCCTCATCCCTGGATTTTGAGAAGCTCAGGAAGTATGCAAAACCCGGTTTATCCCGGAAGAATGCCGGTTGCGTTAGCTAAAGATAGTTCCTGGAGACTCCAATATAGAGTGGTAGTCCATAGTGGTGGTTTATCATCAAAGGAGATAGAAGCACTATACAAGGTTTATAGTTCTACCAGGGACATCCAATAAATTCATTTGCATTTTATGAAAAGATTTCTTCGAATATCAGGATCACTAATTGCTTTTGTGCTCTTGGTTTTTGCAGTTATTTGGTGGATGGCCTATGAAAATGAGCCAAAAGGGGATCCGAGTAATAGTGCGGATCAAGTTGCGGAAAAAATGATGGCTGCGGTAAATAAACCAGCGTGGGATAGTACCACTTATGTCCAGTGGACATTTAGAGGAGAACACACCTTTCTCTGGGATAAGGACCGTCATTTAGTTCAAGTAGATTGGGAATCAAACACTGTACTTTTGGATATCAATAAAATTGCGGGAAAGGCCTACCAAGCAGGAGAGGAGCTGGATGAAAAGCGCACCGCCGCATTGGTGCAAGAAGCCTGGGAACACTTCTGTAATGATAGTTTTTGGCTCAACGCAGTAGTTAAAGCTTTTGATCCGGGTACGGAAAGAAGTTTAGTAAAACTGAAAGACGGAAGAGAAGGATTAAAGGTTTCCTATTCGCAAGGTGGTGTAACGCCAGGGGACGCTTATGTTTGGATCCTAGATGAAAACTCACGGCCGACTAGCTGGAAAATGTGGGTGGAGATCATTCCGGTAGGAGGGATGGAGTTTACCTGGGAAGTCTGGGATACTCTTAGTACCGGAGCAATCATCGCCACGTTCCACCAAAGTGATATTTTGGATCTGGAAATTTCAGGGGTAAAAGCTGGAATGGATTATCGGGATTTTGGGCTCCGACAAGATCCGTTTGCTGAGCTTTAGAGAAACAATGATCGTCATTCCGGAATTTTTGAGGCACGAAGAAATATACGGAATCCCCAGCCATGAAAGCTAAGCCTCCAAAACGCCCCTAAGCTGCTACTGCTTCTTCCTTCTCCACTACCTCTTCCCTTCCAAGCCTCTTAAGCGATTGATAGTGTGATTTCAAAGCCAGGCCGAAAGTGCGATTGTCATGGTAAGGAACACCATGCCGTTGGGCTGTGGCTTTCACAATTTCCGAGATTTTCGGATAATGTACATGACATACTAATGGAAACAGATGGTGCTCAATTTGAAAATTCAGTCCACCGCAAAAGAACTTTGCAAGTACGCTTTTACGCGCGAAGTCCGCTGTGGTGTGCATTTGATGAATGGCCCATGACTCATCGATGTTTCCCAGATCGTCTGGCTCTGGAAAGTCAATGCCTTCAACCACATGTGCCAATTGGAACACCAATCCTAAAACCAGACCCTCCGCTATATGCATGGCTAGGAAACCAATTATAAACTGCCACCAGGTGATATCCATAAC
>JBPCUG010000423.1:0-4680 GCA_051011275.1 Cyclobacteriaceae bacterium
GTAGTAATCGATGGATGTATTGATCATGATCCTGCGCAGCCACCCTTTAAAGGACAGTCCAGAAGTGTATTTATCAAGATTCCTTAAGACTTTTATAAACCCGTCATTTACAATTTCCAATGCCTCCTCCCTGTCACGTGAATAGCGGAGACATATGCTCATAGCATAGTTGTAGAACTTTAAATAAAGATCCTCTTGATGCGCTCTCTTGCCCTTCTTACAAGCAGCAATCAGCGCTTCTAATGCTTGGTTTTCATCTTTACTCACGTGGGTACGGCCGTTACTATATAGCACGGAACATTTAAAATAAAGGTTGGTTGGAATCAGAAATTGACCAACTATTTGGCTTGTAACCTCGTGTTGGCTGATACATATGACAGAATTTACTACAAATTGACCGAAACAAGTGGGTTTCATGCCCTACTTTCATGTTTTCTGTTATGATCCGTACTTGTATTTTATTGGTCTTCCTGCTGCAAACCCTAGTCTTAAACGCTCAGGAAAAGGCCAGACCCTTCAATATTTCAACAAAAAAGGATTTGCCAATTTTAGCAGTGGGTGCATCTGGGCTGATATTAGCCAGTGTACTTAATTCCTCTATAAAGCCACTGACTGAAGAACAAATAGCTTCACTTGACCCCAGCCAAATTAATGCTTTCGACCGACCTGCGGTGGATCAATACAATGGCCGCAAGGAAAACATCTCTGACCTACTCTTGGGGGTAAGCATTCTAACACCACTTTCATTGTTTGCAGATAAGAATATCCGGCATGATGCCGCACCTATTGCTGTAATGCTTAGTGAAGTGGCCATGTTGAACGTTGGTGTTACCAGTTCTTTTAAAGGTGGCTTCAAAAGAATAAGACCATATGTCTACAACCCTGATATTCCTTTAAGCAAGAAAACAAATAAAAAATCAAGGCACGCCTACTTCTCGGGACATGTTTCAAATGCAGCTTCTCTATCATTTTTTACCGCCAGCGTGGTTTCAAAATATTCTCAAAATCCAACGGTCAAAACTTTGGTGTGGACCGGAGCGATCCTGCTTCCGGCGGCCACAGGATACCTCAGATACAAATCAGGAAAGCACTACCCCACTGATGTGATCACCGGCTACATGGTTGGTGCATCCATTGGTTACTTGATCCCTAAGCTTCATGAAAGCAAAACAAATAAGAGCAAGACTGGAGGCCTCTCCTATGCCATCAGTCCGGGTCATGTTTCCTTTACTTACAAGTTTTAAAAGCATGGGAACATTTTCAGATGACCAAGATCATCTAACCAACCATTTGATTGAGTCGCACGTGATGGCAGCAATAACCCCTAAAACGGTATTGTTAAAAATCAAAACTTAAGGACATGATGAAAAAGTGCTGCTTATTAATGATTATGGTTACTACTACTTTAGTAGCTCAAGCCCAAGAAGCTGAAACCTCACAGGACAACTCCAAACTAAGGTTACTTTTGGATCAAATTTCATTAACTACCTCATTCGGTACTACATCTGTGGCAGTCAAAGATTTGGGAAATGCTAGTTTAGGCAACATTACCTTGGGAGAATTGGGTGCTGCCTTCAAAACCAATGATCACATTTCAATTGGAATCAGTGTGACCGGTCAACTTGGAAATTGCAACAGCGGCTACTACAATGCCGAAGGAGTATTTCAGGGCTTCGAGCAGGAAGATGATGCAGATGATGATGCAGATGATATAGATGATGATGACATGGATGATCAAAACGATTGTGAAGATGGAATCGGTAGCGTAATGGGAACCATTACCTATAAGTTCTCCGACAAAGTACCTGTTTTCGTTCAAGCTTCTGGGGGTTACGCAATAGGTCTGAATGCCCCCGCGTACAGTGCTATGATTGGCTACCATCAAAAGCTATTTTCGGAATTGGGTATCACTGCTGGGATCCGCTTTAGTGATATATTTCATAAAATACCAGCTGATGCAGTGACGGTTACTTCTAGTAGTGGATTAAAAGGCGAGATAGGATTGAGTTGGAATTTTTAAATCATTTTAACACATTTATATTGTGAAAATAAGCGCTTTAGCATTTGTATTTGGAGTTTTTCTAACCTGTGGCCCACTTCAAGGGCAAGCGCCTGATACCTTAAGCGCGGAATCCGTGGTCAGCAACGATGAGGTGGTGGTCAAAAAATGGCATAGAACGCCAACAGCAAAGGCCCTTAAACCAGCGATTTATTTGGTAGGAGCCGGATTATTTTGCACAGGTCGCAACGAATTCTTCCTCAATAAATACGAAGTACAGGAAAAGCGTAATGAAGTGCTACCCGAGTTTAGTACCGATGTGGATGACTACCTTCAATTTGCACCGATACCGGCCGTATATGGCTTGGAGTTACTCGGAGCTGAACCCAAGAACAATCTTGCTAATCGCACGATATTGATTATTAAATCTGAAGTGTTGATGATGGCCATGGTATATCCTTTGAAAAACCTTTCCAAGGTCTTGCGCCCGGATGATAGCAATCACCATGCATTTCCATCGGGCCACACCGCCCAGGCATTTACTGCTGCTACACTTATCCACAAAGAGTACGGGCATTTAAGCCCATGGTATAGCATTGTGGCTTATACAACAGCCACCTCGGTTGGGGTCTTTAGGGTACTGAACAACAAGCATTGGGTATCCGATGTAATCGCAGGAGCTGGAGTGGGTATACTAGCTACCAACTTGGCCTACTTAACCCATCAGTTTAAATGGGGAAAGCAAAAAAAGCTGACCCTATTACCAGCTTATAGTGGTGGCAATTTCATGTTGGCCGCCAGGATCCAGCTTTAACTCATTTTCAAATATTGATCCGTTTTTAAAAACCCTCATGAGAGAAGTGTGTCCAAAAATAGCTTTCATTGCCGCTCACGGCCTAGTATTAATGCTATTACTTACTGACAAAGCAAAAGCTCAACTGACTGTTGGCTTCAGTGGAGGCTTTCATGTCCCCGGTGCACAAGATCAAAAATTTAAGCACTATAGCCCAGATGGTCTATTGCAGGACATCATCTATTCATCTCAAGTAGATGCTAAAAGCACCACTTTCAATAGCGCACATGCTACCTTATGGAAAAAATCTAAAAAGGACAAAGAGTTTGGTTTTAAGCTTGAAGTCATATCCTGGAATTTCGTTACCAATGCGGATGAAACCAGGTCTGACAGAGATATACCATTTGACGAAATAACTCAGGAGCGATTGGCCGTTTTTATCAGCGCACTAAAAAAGGTATACACCAACAATGAGTCTGTTCATTATTTCGCGGGATTGGGTGGAGGCTTGGTCTTAACCGATGTCGATCCGGGGCATTATCAATGGAAACATGGACTGCAAGTGACTGCCGGTTTATTCCGGTCGGTGAATAGAAACTTGGAATGGATTATAGAATGCAAGTACATACTTACCTATGACGCTGACAATACGGGTCAGGTAGCCGGCTGGGTGGTAGATACCTCAGGAACTCCGGCCCCCTTTAGATTGGGCCCTCATCTGGATACCCGTTTTCTAACCTTACAATTTGGCTTACAATGGAGAATTCTGTGACATCAAAACTAGTTGAGTACGGTAGCCCTACCACCTAAGTCCAGGAATGCTTATGCTATGGTAAAATCTAGCAAATTAGATCGAGCAATAGACCATGCCAGAGGGATCTTGGAAAACAAGCTCTCCAATAAGCTGAAATTTCATAATCTGCGGCATACTCTGGATGTGATCTCGGCGGTGCACATAATTGGGGAAAAATCCAATCTGGACCCTGGCGCCATGGAAGTAGTAGTTTTGGCCGCTTGGTATCACGATACCGGATTTAGCAAAAGCTATCAAAATCATGAATATGAAAGCCGGCAAATTGCAGCCAAGTTCCTGAAGCAAATCGATTATCCCACAGATGTTATCTCAAAAATATTGGGCTGTATCAGAGCTACTCGAATACCTCAAAAACCATTGAATCTACTAGAGCGTATTATCTGCGATGCAGACCTGTTCCATCTGTCACAATCTGACTACTGGACGAAGAACAAATTGCTGAGGGAAGAATTAAGCTTGGTTTTTAGTAGGCCCATTCGAGATGATCAATGGTGCTACGAAAACTTGAATTTTCTATGTCAACATGACTACCACACCCCATATGGAAAGGAGGTCTTGGCCAGATTGAAAAACAAGCACCTGAAAAGAAATATCGAGAAGCTTGAGGCCTTGATAAAAAAAGCCTAGTCTCCAAATGGAGGCTTTCCAATTAGCTGTCGATACAATGGCAGGTCTTCCCTTATTATATCAGGGATTTGAAAGTTGTCAGCGTAGAACACCTTCAACTCCCGTTCGGTTACTCCATTCCTTTGTATTGGAATATCTTCAAGTCTGGTGACTTGATCAAAAAAAAGCTTGACCCTCTGGTCAATAACCTCCTCTGAATTTTGAGTAACGATGATCGCATCATATCCAAGCTGCGGTTTGGGGTCACTAAAAAAAGCATAGTTCCTAGGATCAGCATCAAAGATGAGCATTTCCTTTTTACATTTTAAGGCCCAGTCGACCTTACCGGTTTGCCACCAACGAGTGGATCCGAGAAAAAGACTATCTTGGGCTAACCATCCCTCCTGTTCAAATCTTATTTCGATCTCATCGTAGTCCGTACCTTCGATAGTAGGATCCCTTTCTCCA